>NZ_JAUQTZ010000107.1:0-21512 GCF_059803845.1 Rhizobium sp. UFLA01-1127
CTCGGGGACTGCACCTGGCTAAAATGATCATTAAGGTAGAAGTTGATCTCGGTTTGCGATGAAACGGAGTGTCCTCCTTCATCGGCCTCGAATGGGCATGTTCATCGAAGAGCCAGATGTTGGCGCTCAGTGCGGTAGCATTTCTCTGACAACGCTGGAAACAGACGGGATCGGCGTCGGTGATTGGCTCTCGATGCTTTCAGTTGATCAGGGACGCTGGAAGAACCGCCAGGCGGGCGGTCTAACTGCCCGTCCGTGACCGCTCTATGCCGGGGATGCGCAACATCGCCCCGGCTAGAAACTCGACCAGCAGCCTGACACGCGTAATGTCGCTTCGTTCGGGCGCAATGAGCATGTTCAACGGCACGGCCGATGGCGCATAGTCAGGCAGGATCGCTTCGAGCCGGCCGTCCGCGAGAAGGTCGTCTACCAGCCAGATATGGGCGGGACCGAAGCCGCGCCCCGCGGCAAAGGCTTCGCGCGCAGCGAGCCCATGATCGACGCGCAGGCGGCCATCGAAAGGCACGACGTGCCGTGTACCTCCCGCCTGTTCGAGCGCGAGGAATTCGCTCCCGGCAACATTCGACATGCGGATGCCTTCATGGTCCTCGAGTTCCTCGGGCGTCTCCGGCCGGCCATGGCTTGCCAGATAGGCGGGAGAGGCGACGAGGACACGCCGGCTTTGGCCGATCGCCCGCAGCTTCATGGAGCTGTCGGTGAGCGGACCAAGGCGCAGCGCAATGTCCACGCCTTCGCGGATGAGATCAATACGCTCATCCGTCAGGCTGAGATCGACCGCGATGTCAGGGTGGCGATCTTGAAAGTCGAAGATCAACCCGCTGATGTGCCGGACGCCGAGGGCGGCCGTACAGGAGATACGAACCGTGCCGCTGGAAGCGCTCCGCGCGCTTCGCGCTTCATCTGCCGCCTGCTCCAACAGGCGCAGGATTTGAAGGGCGCTGGCATAATAACGGCTGCCTTCCTCGGTAAGCGTGACGCGGCGGGTCGTGCGGCTCAGCAGCGCCACGCCCAGGGCGTCCTCAAGCTCGCGCAGATGCCGCGTGACACTCGACTGGCCGATGTTCAGCTCGCGCGCCACAGCCGACAGGTTCCCGCGTTCGGCGACACGGACGAAGGTGCGGATGCGTTCGAGCGTGATGTCCGATCTATCCATTATTCGGCATTATCATATTCATTTCACCTCTGTACCGCATTAGTGGAACATGGCCTAGCTTCAGGTGAGGTTTTCTCCAACAAGCAGGCGCCATTATGAATGTGCTCATCGTCTTCGCTCACCCCGAACCGAAATCCCTTTCCGCATCGCTGCGCGATGTCGCGATCCAGGAGTTGGAAGCAGCCGGCCATACGGTTCGGGTTTCCGACCTCCATGCCATGCGGTGGAAATCCGCGGTCGACCGCACGGATTTCCCTTCCTTGGCTCCCGACGAGCGGCTCATACCGGTCGCCGCCTCCAAACATGCTTTCAGCACCGATACGCTGACGGACGATGTCAAGGCGGAAATCGAAAAGCTTCTCTGGGCCGATACATTGATCCTGCAGTTTCCGCTCTGGTGGTTCTCCATGCCCGCCATCCTGAAAGGCTGGGTCGACCGTGTGTTTGCATATGGCTTCGCCTATGGCGTCGGCGAGCATAGCGACAAGCGCTGGGGCGATCGTTATGGCGAGGGAACCTTGGCCGGCAAACGAGCCATGTTGATCGTAACGGCAGGCGGTTGGGAGGAACACTACGCTCCCCGGGGAATCAATGGACCAATCGACGATCTTCTGTTTCCGATCAATCATGGGATTCTCTACTACCCGGGCTACAATGTGCTGCCGTCCTTCGTGACGTACAGCACCGATCGCCTCGACAACGCCCGCTTCGAAGCCGCTGCAGAAAGTCTGCGCGACCGGATGCGTACACTTGAAACGACACGTCCCATCCCTTACCGCCGTCAAAATGGCGGGGATTACCACATCCCGGCCATGCAACTCCGCGCGGAGCTGAGCGGTTCGAGTGCATCAGGCTTTGCACTGCATCTAAAAGATGCTGCTGCATCTACCCAGAGCAGTTCCAGGAAAAGTGCGTAGCGGCTTTCCGCCGGGAATGTGCAAAGAAACAAGAATATAGAGCGTTTTCGCGATTCAAGAAAAAGGGGAAACGCTCTTAGGCAGCACGGTTTGCAAACCTATCGCTTACCAACTGAAACGAGGACCAAACGAGCCGTAGGAACCGGGCGCTGACCCGCTTGGAGCCAATTCATTATCTCGTTGAACCCTCTCTTCCCATCGCCGGCGTTCGGCGGCCTTGTCCTTGGCGGGATCTGTCGATTTACTCATGGTTGCGGAACGAGAGTGACTGCCCGTTCCGCCGACCGTCGAGCAGGAAACAAAGAAAACAGCAGGGAAAACAATCAGAGCGGCTAAGGCAGTTGCCCTCGCGAGCCCGTAGTGGATCGGCTGCATACACATACCCTGCGCTCTCTCATGATCGTCCGTCATAAGAAGAGATGTTATTCGATTTCGCATCGAACGGAAACATGTTGGCCAAGTGCCGCAACAACGGGCAGCGGCATTTGGCCATGTCCGACATGTGGCTGATCGAATTTGATAATGGGATTGCTTGTTCTATTTTTCGCGCATTCTCCGATCAACCGGAATGTCATTCCGGAACGATCCGGAACATCGTTGACGAGAAATCTCCGCTCATATTCGAGCCGCGGATATTTCGGAATTGCGTTTGCCATATTCCGCATGCCCCAAATGACGAGCCTGATTCATTGAAACGTTTGGTTGACAGGCAAGCCGAGGCCTGTTTTACAGGTTGCAGTACGTCCGATCCTCGGTTACCTGTCGTCGCACCTGCCTCGCATCAAATCTTCCATGGATTCTCAATGATCGATATCGTTCGCATCGTATGCCTCGTCCTGATCGTGATCGGCATCGGCGGCGGCTGGCGACGCATCATGGCGACCAATGTTCAGGCCGCAAACAATGCAGCCTTCAAGACCGACAAGGCGGCAAGAAAGGCCTTCTTTCGGGAGAGAAGAGGCACAACCTGGCGCCTCCTTCTGATCGGCTGGATCGGAATCGCGCTGCTGATTGCGACGTTCTTCATCGCTTCCTAAAGAATTAGCTTTTCTTCGATTCGCGAAGACGCTCTATCTACTTGATTCTTTTCGTATTTTTCTGCGGAAAGCCGCTGCGCATCGTTCCTGGAAATGCTCCGGGAGGTCAGCACGGGCCTATGTCCAAATCGCTAAGCCAAGTCGCCTGAAAACGCGGGGCCGGATATTGCGATCTCAATGCGTGGATATTGGCTGCGGCTGGTTGAGGCGACTGCGGACGGCGGTCAGTTCCGAGGTCGTGTGGTTGAGGCGGTCTGCAAGCACGCGCATGATCTCGACGGCCATTTCCGGAAAATCGCTGAGCAGCTTCAGGAAATGTTCCTTGCTGATCTTCAGCGCTTCCAGCCTCGAGGTCGCTTTCACCGTGGCCGTACGGGAGACATCGCAGAGAATGGCAATTTCGCCGACGATGGAATTGACGTCGACTTCCGCCACCTTGATCTCGCCGGCTGGGCTATCGACGAGAATATCAGCAGTTCCTGAAAGAACAACATAAGCAGCATCACCTTGATCGCCCTGATGAAATAGGGTTTGGCCAGCATTGTAGCTGACCCGATCCGACGTAAACGCCAAGAGTTTCAATTTTGCGGGTGCGATGCGCGAAAAAATCGGCACCCGCTTCAGCATTTCAACTTCATCCTTCAGAAGCATGAGCTTCGATACCCCCAGTGTTCGGCCCCAGACGCCACTGTCGAGATAGGATATTACGATAACAGTTCTTTGAACATACCGTTTTTCTCTAAAAGATCGGTCGTGGAGCCGCTTTCGACGAGACTCCCATGGTCGAAGACCAGAACACGGTCGAACAATTCCGCAAAGCCGGGATTGGACAGCACCCAGATGATCGCCGGCGCATAGCCGGCGCTGTCGTGCCCGTGCAGAATGGCCCTCGCGATCTGATCCTGAACGCGATGATCGAGCGCAGGAAGCGGGCGATTGCAGATGATATAGTCGGCCCGCTTCAAAAGCGCACGCCCCAGATTGAGCTTCTGACGCTGCACATTCGTCAGACGCTTGCCGCCCGAGCCGACGTCGAAATCCAGGCCGATCGACAGGACGCTGTCGTGCATTCCAAGACGCCCGAATACATCATACATGATCTGGTGGATCTGCTCCGGCGCATTGGCCTGCTGATGGGCGATACGGCCGAACAGCACATTATCCATCAAAGTCGCAGAAGCGGTGAAGCGCTCGGGATCGTAGCGCTCGATCACGCTTGCAAGATCGGCGGGAATATTCTCGTAGAACGTCGCGCGCGCCTGCACGATCTTTTCCATCAGCACCTGCGTCAGAAGACCGAAACGATGGCGCGGCTCGATGTAGGAGAAGCTCAGGCGGATGATGGCCGCGCGCTCGTCATCGGTCGCGGCTTCGTAACCCTTGCCATTCAGCTTTTGCAGCAATGCCTCATAGGTCGGGATGTCTTCCGCCGTCATGAAGGTCAGCTGCTGGAAGAACGGATGGTCGGGCGGCAGATCGGTGAACAGCTCGACCGCGTTTTCGGCGATCTCCAGACCCATGTCGTAGAGGTCGGACACCAGGCCCGTCTCGGTGAAAATCTGCCGGAAATAGGGATGCGCGGCAAGCTTGCGATTGGTCATCTGCGGCCGCTTCAGCGTGCCGAACAGCAGATTTTCGCCGACCGTCGCCTGCAGATTATAGGTATCAAACTGGAAGGGAACGACGAGATCCTCGAGCTTTTCCTCTTCCAGCCGCAACCGCAATGCCTGCCGCAGCTCGACGATGCGGGAGGTCAGGTCCTGATGCGTCGCGGCATCGACATTCGAGCGCAATGCCATGTCGAAAATATCCTGCGACATCGCCACGGCATCGAGAACCGGGCGGATTACGGAATAGATGTCATCCGGCCCCGTTGCGCCGGCGGCGGCATAATCGACCCAATCGCTATTGAGATCGAATTCCGGATTGGCCGCACGCCGGGCCTCGGCCATGCTCCACTTGGTCTTAGTGGCCTCCTCCTCGTCGTAGACGGGGGCGATGAGCGGCGCGTGCTTGAGGCCGTAGAGAAGATTGCTGCGCAAGGTGCCGTGGAAGAAGAACGTTTCGGAGGAGGCATAGGCGATGCGCCGGCCGGTCACCGATTCCGGCAGTTCCAGGATATCCCGCCCGTCGATGGAGATGCGGCCGCTGTCCGGCCAGATCAGGCGGCCGAACGCTTCGGCCAGATATTCGCCGCCGGCACCGCTGTCGCCGACGATCGCGACCTTTTCTCCAGGGTGAATTTCGACGGAAACGTGATCCAGCACGCGGGCGCCGCTGTCGTCGACGACGGTCAGATTGGTCGCAACGAGAGAATGAGTGATGCGGCCGGCCGGCGCGTGCGAGACGAGTTGGATTTTCGGGTCGATCAGATTGTCGACGCTGAACTGCTCGACCACCTGATTGTATTTGACCTGAACGTCCTGGCGCGACTGATCCCAGTCGATCAGTTCCTTCAGCGGCCCGGGCAGGTCCTTATAGGCATTGATGACGGCAACGAGCTGACCGATGTCCAGGCGGCCCTGCAGAGCCAGGAAGCCGCCGATCAGGTAGAAGAGGAAAGGCGTGACCTGCGCAAGGAAGTTGTTGATGAATTTCACCAGGAACTTCCATTGATAGAGATCGTAACGGATCGAAAAGATCAATCCGAGCCGGTGGGCGATATCGGCGCGCTCCAGGTTCGTGGTGTCGTTGGCGTGGATGGTGCCGATACCGTCGACGATCTCGCCGACACGGCCGGAAAGTTCGCGTGCCGTCAGCTGCCGCTGGCGGCCGAGCTCCAGGAGGCGCTTGCGCATGCGGGGAATGACGATCGCCTGCACGGCGACGATGGCAGCGGCAATCATGCCGAGCCAGAAATTCTGCATGACGATGAAGACGAGCGCGGTCACCGCCTGGCCGCCGAGAAGCGCCGGCTGCACGAAGGCATCGCCCGTGAAGCCGCCCATAGGCTCCACCTCGTCCTTGATCATGGTGGCGATTTCCGCAGGCTTCACCCGCTTGAAATGGGCGGGAGGAAAGCGCAATACGCGATCGATCAGCTCGAAACGAATGCGGCGAAGCATGCGCTCGCCGAGCCGTCCCTTGTAGGTATTGATGTAAAGCTTGAAGAGGCCATTGAGCACGACAAGCGCCAGGAATACCAGGCTCAGCGCTATCAGCATCCACATGCGGGTGAGCTGCACGCCATGAAACACTTCGATGTGACCCATCAGCGGTACATCGAAGGCGATGTGCAGGAAGGTCTGCGTGTCGCCGGGATGCTCGAACCCCTTGCCCTGGATCGGCCCGTTGACGATCTGCTTCGGCAGGTCGAAAGACAGGAAATACGGGATCATGGAGGCCGCAACGACAAGCAGTATCCAGATCTGCTCCAGCCGGGTATTCGACCAAATATAACGCGCTAGGCTTTTTTCCATTGCTTACTGCAAGCTTTCAAATTCAACGCCCAGCGCCGGCCGGACGCCGGCACCGATGTTGCAGGGATGCGGGAAGTTTTCGTTGCGGATACGTGGCCCCATGTGTGAAAAGAGACGCCGCCCGGTCTTTCGTCCACGCTCCTCCCGATTCATCGATTTCTTGATTTATATCACAAGATTGCAGGAATCCAGGCGGATAAAACGACAGGGTGCCCTCGATAGCCGATGTACCTGTTCCCTAAGGCATCCGGCGATCTCTCAGATTCGCCTCGCGCGCTTTAATCGTTGATTTTGCGTATGTCGTTGTCACAAGATCGGGGACACTTTGCGCAACCGGCTTTATGTCATCCGGCGTAGTATGGCCGATGTTCTGGCAGCGCCGCCAAGATCGATATCCGGATTGCCCGGCTTGGGTCGCGCCAGCGCGATCTCGACCGCCTCGGCCAACAAATCGGTCGTCAGCCCCGCCTCCGGCAGGGCCAGTGCCAGCCCCAATTTCTCCAGCCGTTCGGCTCGGACGGACTGCTCCGTCTCGCCGCCGGCCGTGAAAGGAACCAGAATGGCGCGGCAGCGCGCCACGAGAAGATCGCCGACCGTATTGTAGCCGGCCTGCGAAATCGACAGCGCCGCTCCGCGCAGGAGAGAGGGAAAATCCTTGCGGAAGCGGACAAGCTCAACATTGCCGGGCGCATCCTTGGCGAGACCGGCATAATCCTGTTCGGGCAGGTTCGGGCCGGCGATGAGCAGCCAGCGGCGATCGGCCGCCATGCGGCTTGCCGCCTCGAGCGATGCGCGGATAAGATCGCGTCCGACCGCGCCGCCGCCGGCCGAAACGACGATGTCGAAGGTTTCGGCAGGCTCCGGCGGCAAAGCGGGTGCCACAAGGCCCGTATAGACGACCTTGTCGGCGATCGCCTCGGTCAGCGGAAAAGTTTCTTCCAGCCGGACGAAATGCGGATCGCCATGGACGAGGACACCATCGAAATGATCGCGCAGGAGGCCGACCGTCTCCTCGTCGCGCCCCGGCTTCTTCTGCTGCTGCAGAATATCGCGCACCGAGGTGTAGAGCCTCGGCTTCGGGTCAGATTTGGCAATGGCGTCGAGCAGCGGCAGGAGCTCGAAACGCATCTGCCTGCGCCCGAAGGGAAATGCCTCGATGATGACGACATCGGGTGCCGCCTTCCGGAATGCCTCCAGCAGAAGATCGCGGCGGCGGGACAGAAACTCTTCGCCGACGGGGTTGCCGGACTGATCGGCGAGGCCGGAAAAACCGGCACTGCTGGCGACCACGGCCGGCAGTGTCACGGAGGTCACATCAGCACCGGGAAATCCGTTGACCGGTATGCCGCCGGTGACGACCGTGACTTCGCACCCATCCTTCGCCAGCGCACCGGCAATGCGGCTCGCCCGCGCCAGATGGCCGATGCCGAGCAGATGTTGAACATAGAAGAAAACGCGCAAGGGTGGGGAATACGAGGCCGTCATGCGGATTTCCGCCATTGCTCTTCCTTCTGCCACTGTTCCTCGAACAATCCAGTCAATTGCCGTATGCTGGCATGATAGTCGAAATGCTCGCGCACCCGCCTTTCGGCCGCTTCGCCAAGCCTGTGACGTAGCGCCGGATTGCGAATGGCAGATTCCAGCGCCGCAGCGAGCGCCTGCGGATCCTCCGAAGGAACGACAAGCCCATTCGTGCCATCCTCAAGCAGTTCGGGAACGCCGGAGACATTGGTGGACACGCAGACAAGCCGCTGGCTCGAAGCTTCCACGAGCACATTCGGCAGCCCGTCACGATCGCCATCGGCCGCCACCCGGCAGGCGAGCGCAAAAATATCGGCCTGGCGATAATGGGCAAGCACATCCTCCTGGGCAAGAGCACCCTTCCAGGCGATGCGATCGGCAATACCGAGCGCGTCGGCCAAGGCCTTCAATTTTGCCAGGCCCTCACCGCCGCCGATATGGGTAAAACGCCAATGGAGATCGCGCGGCAACAGCGCCAGGGCGTTCAGCAGCACGTCGTAGCCCTTCTTCTCGACGGCGCGGCCGACGCTGAGAAGGAAGGCCGGATCGGAAAGGTCCGCGCCATTGCGACGAGAATGTCCACCGGCAAAGGATCCGAAGCGATCGAGGTCCAGGCCGTGATAGCTCAGATATACCTTGTCGTCCGCTCCGATCAGATCGCGCATGTGCTCGAAGCCGGTGCGCGTGCAGGTCACCGTCCAGCGGGCACGGTCGAGCTTTTCCGAGAGCTCCCAGTCCGGCGAGGTCCAGATATCCTTGGCATGGGCAGAACAGGTCCACGGGATGCCGGTCATGATGCTGGCATAGGCCGTCACCGAGGCGGGTGTATGGATGAAATGCGCATGCAGCCATTCGCCGCCGTCCGGCCATTCATGCGCCAGCACCAATGCCTGGCCGAAGCGCCGCACGCGGTTCGGCGTGATATCCCGCTTGAGATCGGCCCAGAATTGCTTCAGGAGCGGCTTGAACCCGGGTTTGCCGATACCGGCAAAGAAGGCGCGAAGCACTCTCAACGGCTCGTCGTGCAGATATTCCGGCAGATAAACGACGCGCGCCCTGATCTCGTCATGCACCGGATGTCGCTTCTTGTCCGTGGGCTTGCGCATCGAAATCAACGTCAGGTCGAAGCCGGCCTTTTCCAGACCGAGCAGCTCCTGCGCAATGAAGGTTTCCGACAGGCGGGGATAGCCTTTCAGGACGACCAGTATTTTCTTCCGCATCGACAGGTTCCGGTGTTCTACTCGGCAACGATCGATAGCGGCGAATAACGCTCGCGATCATCGAACCATTCACCGATGGTGCGCGAAATGTGCACCAGTCCTTCCAGGCGCATATTGCTGTTGCTCGCCGACGGGGGCGCCCGGTTCGGCAGGCGCTTCAAGGCAGCCGCAAGCTGCTTCGGATCGGCAGATTCTTCCGGCAGCAGCATGTCGACAAGACCGAGCTCGCTCGCCCGCTGCGCGCGGATGAGCTGCTCCTCGCGTGGCCGGGTGCGCGGTATGATCAGCGCCGGCTTGTCGAAGGACAGGATCTCGCAATAGGTGTTGTAGCCGCCCATGGCGACGACGGCCTTGGCGCCGGCAATCAATTCTTCCATCTTGTTGTCGAATTCGATGACCTGCAGACAGTCGATCCTGCTTGCGCGCTCCAAAAGCTGGCTGCGTTCCTTGGCCGGCATATAGGGGCCAAGCACAATCAGCGTCTTCAGCGTCAAGGAACTGTCCTGCTCGAAGGCCGCGACGACATCGCTGACCAGATCGGCGCCGTCACCGCCGCCGCCGGTCGTCACCAAAATATAGTCCTCGTCAGGCACGTGTTCCGACTTCGTACCCAGGGTGGAAACGCTGCGCTGCAGGAAGCCGACGAACTCCATCTTCCGGCGCACGCCTGCCGGAACATCGAGACCGATGAGCGGATCATGGAAATCCGGCGGCCCATAGACCCAGACGCAATCGTAGAACTGATCGATCTTCTGCAGCACGTTGTTCTTCTTCCACTCGGCTTCCAGCAGATGCGGCGCGTCCATGACGTCGCGCATGCCCAGAACGAGTGTCGTGCCGCGTGCCTTGAGATAGGTCAGCGTCTCCTCGATCTCGCCTTTCAGCCCCATCGGCTCCTTGTCGACGATGAAAACATCCGGCTGGAAGGTCTCGGCCGTGTGGCGAATGATCGATTGCCGCATCTTCAGCGTTTCCTGAAGTGCGACGTGGCTTGCCATCGACGTATATTCGCCGTCGCGCAGCTTGATGACGCTCGGCACTTTGACGAAGTCCACACGGGCACGATAGTCGAAAGCCCCGGCGATCGTTGCGCCGGAGATAATCAGCACGTTCAGGCCGCGATAGTCCTCGACAAGCGCATGGGCTATGGTTCGGCATCTCCTGAGATGACCGAGACCGAACGTGTCATGGCTATACATGAGGATTCGAGCATCTTCTAAGCGCCGCTTCATGGGCAAAACCTCTGGGGGTGAAAGTTATACGCGGTGCGTCGGCAAACGACATCCGCGGCCGCTTCTCGAATTGCAATGCCGTCTTCGCCATTCACCCAGCTATTTGTAGGGATCGGCGGCATCGCGCAAGCCATCTCCTAAAAAGTTGAACGCGAGAATGACCAAAATCACCGGGACCATGGGCAAAAGGAGCCATGGATAAAAGGCGATGACGCTGACGCTCCTCGCCTCGGTCAGCAAAATACCCCAGCTCGTGATCGGCGGGCGAAGGCCCAATCCGAGAAAGCTCAGCGCAGTCTCGCCGAGAATCATGCTCGGAACCGAAATCGTTGCCGAAGCGATGAGATGCGACATGAAGCCCGGAACAAGATGGCGGCCGATAATGCGCGGCGTGCTGGCGCCCATCAATTGCGCCGCAAGGACATAGTCTTCCTCGCGCAGGGACAGGAGCTTGGAGCGCACGGCGCGCGCGAGGCCGGTCCAGTCGAGAATACCGAGAATGATGGTGATGCCGAAATAGACGATGATCGGGCTCCAGCTCACCGGCATGATTGCCGCCAGCGCCATCCACAGGGGTAGGCTCGGCAGCGCCTGCAGCACCTCGATCACGCGCTGCACGAGAAGATCGAGGAGACCGCCATGATAGCCGGCAAGACCGCCTATGACGATGCCGAGGACGAAGCTGACCGTAATGCCGATAAGCCCGATCGTCAGAGATATCCGTGCGCCATAGATGATGCGCGACAGCACGTCCCGGCCCAGCCGGTCGGTTCCGAGCAGGTACATCTGGCCGCCGACGGCCGGGCAGACGAGATGAAGGTTCGAATCCACCAGTCCCCAGAAGCGATAGGCATCACCGCGACAGAAGAAACGAATGGGTTGCACGTCCGCGGGATTATTGGTGTAGACCCGGCGCAACGTATCGATATCCAGCGTCATCTTGCGCCCGTATACGAACGGTCCGACGAACTCTCCATTGTTGAAGAAGTGCACGGCCTGCGGCGGCGAATGGATATAATCCACATTGCGGGTGTGCAGCCCATAGGGCGCAAGGAATTCGGCAATGATGATCATGCCATAGGCCAGCAGCAGGAAAATGCCGGAGGCAAGCGCAAGCTTGTGCTTCTTGAACTTCCACCACATCAGCTTCTTTTGCGAAGCCATATAGTAGCGTTGCTGGCCGGCGGACATTGCCTCGAACTGATCCGGGTCGAAAGCCGCGTTCGAGACATAATGCTCCAGGGGAGCACCAGGTTTTGGCAGGGATACGCTCACTTTGTGCTCCTGCCTTGCAAGCGGATGCGGGGATCGAGAAAGCCAAGCGCGATATCCGAGATCAGCACGCCGATGACATTGAGGAAGGCCAGAAACATCAGGAAAGAGCCGGCAAGATACATGTCCTGGCTCTGCAGCGCCCTAATCAGCATCGGACCGGTCGTCTCCAGCGACAGCACGATGGCGGTGATTTCGGCGCCGGAGATGATCGACGGCAGGATCGATCCGATGTCGGCGACGAAGAAGTTCAGCGCCATGCGCAGCGGATATTTCACCAGCGTCCTCAGGGGATGCAGCCCCTTGGCACGCGCGGTGACGACATATTGCTTCTGCATCTCGTCGAGCAGATTGGCGCGAAGGCGGCGGATCATGCCGGCGGTTCCGGCCGTGCCGACAATAATGACCGGGATCCATAGATGCGAGAGAATCGAGCGCGCCTTTTCCCAGCTCATCGGCTGCGAAAGGTATTTCTGGTCCATCAGATGGCCGATCGACACGCCGAACCAGACATTGGCGAAATACATCAGGATCAGCGCCAGCATGAAATTCGGGATGGCGATGCCGAGCAGGCCGAGGAAGGTAAGGCCGTAGTCGCTCCAGCTATATTGATGGGTTGCCGAATAGATGCCGATCGGGAAAGCGATCAACCAGGTCAGAAGGATCGTCGTCATCGATACGAGGATAGTCAGCCAAAGCCGGTCGCCGACTACATCCGACACCGGCAGCTGATATTCGAAAGAATAGCCGAAATCGCCGTGCAGCATACCTCCGGCCCAGTGAAGATATTGAAGCGGCAGCGGCTGATCGAGCCCATATTCGTGGCGAAGATTCTCCATATCCTGAAGGTTCGCCGTATCGCCCTGAGCGCGCAGTTCGGCGATCTGGCTATCGAAGAAGTCCCCGGGCGGCAATTGGATGATGGTGAAGACCAGCATCGAGATGACGACCAGAGTGGGGATCATCACGGCGACACGCCAAAGGATATATCTAAGCATTCCGGCTGTCCTCCTTCATCCAGAAGGTGTCCGGCATATACACGCCGAGCAGGCAGGTCGGATCGAAGCCGTAAAGCGCCTTTTCCGGCACGTTCTGCATGCGGGCCGAGTGGACGATCGGCTGGAGAGTGCCGTTGATGAGGCCGATGGAGAACACCTGCTCCGTATAGATCTTCAGCATCTTATGCCAGATCTCGGCCCGCTCGAAGGAGGAGGCAGCCTCCTCCCATTCGCCCAGCAGCTTGACCAGCTCGACCGCTTCGGGCACGTCCGGAGCCACCCCTTGCGTCCGGCGCGACAGATAGTACATGCCCCAAAGCGGCCATTGCATCTGGTCATTGGTCGTCGGCGCCAATTCGCCGGGATTCATGTCGGCCGTGGCAACGCCGTTGTCGAGGCCATACCACATCGACATCAGAATGCGCCCGCTCATGCCGCGGCTGCGGAAAATATCGCGCTGGGACACGCGAATAAAAAGTGCAATGCCGACCTTGCGCCAGTGATCGGTGACCAGTTCCAGCACGTCGGAATCGAGCGTGCTTTCGCCCGGTGTCTCAACGGTGATTTCCATTCGCCGGCCATCCGGCAGCAAGCGGATGCCGTCTTCGTCGCGCTTGGCAAGACCGGCAGCATCCAGAAGCGCATTGGCCTGATCCGGATCGTGCTCGATCCAGGCAGAGGCATATTCAGGCCTGAAAAGCGGGCTGTCGGGCAGCACCGTGTTGGCGCTTGCAGTCCCGAGACCGTAGAACACGGCCATATTGATCTCGTGACGATCGATCGCCAGCGACAGCGCCCTGCGCACCCGAACATCGCGCAAGAGGTCGCGCCAAACCGCGTCGGCACTGTTCAGATTGGGGTACAAGGCAACGCGCGACCCCCGCGCAGCCTTCCAAAGATCGACCTTGATCTTGCTTGGATCGCGCTTTTCCGCCTCTTTCAGGAAGGTGTAGTCGTTGAAGTCTATGCCGGTCGCCTGCAGATCGCTTTCTCCCGCACCGGTCTTGGCGGAGATGATCGCTGAAGAGCTGATGTTCAGGATCATGCGGTCGATATAGGGCAGCTGCCGCCCGTTCTCGTCAACGCGGTGAAAATAAGGGTTGCGTTCGAATACGAATTGCTCGGCCGGCGGCGCGGTCGTGTTCTTCCAGGGATCGAGTACCGGCAGATTGGGATTTTCAGGCCGATAGGCCTTGCCCATCTTGATGTGCAGATCCTGCCATTTCTTCACCCGGTTTTCCTTCATCAGCGAGGAAAGGCGAATGCTGTCCTGGTATTTCTTGTGGAACTGCTTGAGATAATGCGCAGGCCCGGCGATGACGAGCGGCTGCGGAGCCGCAAGCATCGGCAGGAAATCCGGGTTGGGATCATCCCAGGAGTAGCGCACCGTCAATTCGTCAAGCAGCTCGAAACGCGGCAGGCTGCCGTGCGGGCGCAGCTCCAGGGCGCCGCCGCCGGGCGTGAGCTCCTTGTTCAGGATGACGTCTTCCCACCAATAGCGGAAATCATAGGCCGTAAACGGGTGTCCGTCAGACCATTTATGGCCCTCGCGCAGCTTGAAGGTGAAGACCATGTCGTTGACGGAGGAAAAGGATTCCAGAATGTCCGGCTGCAGGGTCAGCATGCTGTCATAACCGACGAGACGGGCATATCCGTAGATCGTCATGAAGCGGATGTCGTTCTGGCTGCCGATGAGCGTGCGCACGGAGCCGCCGTAGCGGCCGGGTGCGCGGCCCATGGCCGCGACGCTGACGATACGGGGGAATTTCGGCAGGCGCTTGGCAAGATGCGGCATCTGCCCGGCCCGCAGCCAGTCGGCGAGGTATTCCGGTTCATTGTCGACATCGGCAGCCAGAACAGGCTGCGGCATGACGGCAGAGGCCAGCAGGCCGAGGAACGTACGCCGATTGATCATTTGCGCAGCTCCTGGGCATCGACGCCCCGGCGCACGCGCACGAAATGTCCGCCGCCCAAATCCGCATAGGCTAGTTCCGCGTCGGCCCCGTCCGAAAATTGCGGCCCCCACTTCTGCTTGGCCGCAGGCCCTTCGCTGTTCAGCGCCGAAAAATCCAGCGGCCGGTCGAGATCGGGGAACGGGACTGCGGCGAGCAGAGAACGCGTATAGGGATGGACGGGCGCGCGCAGGATGACCTCGCGCGGCGCGATTTCGACGATGCGCCCCCGCGCCATGACGGCGATCCGGTCGGCCATGTAATCGACCACTGCGAGATTGTGCGAAATGAATAGGTAGGTCAGGCCGAGTTCTTTCTGCAGATCCTTGAGAAGGTTCAGGATTTGCGCCTGTACGGACACATCGAGCGCGGAAACGGGCTCGTCGAGGATCAGAAGCTTCGGCCCGAGCGCCAGTGCGCGCGCAATTCCGATGCGCTGGCGCTGGCCGCCGGAAAAGCTGTGCGGGTAGCGGCTCAAATAGTGCTTGTCGAGGCCGATTGCCTGCATCAGCGCCGTGACCTTCTCCTTGCGCTCGGCGCTGTCGCCATGCCCATGGATTTCCAGGGGCTCGCTCAGGATGTTGCGGATCGTCATACGCGGCGACAGCGACGAGACCGGATCCTGAAACACCATCTGGATCTTCGTGCGCAGATCCATCAATTCGTCGCCCCTGACGGCGAGTACATCGATCTTGCTGCTGCCGTCGTCGAAGCTGACGGTACCGCTGTCGGCGGTAACCCCTCGCATGAGGATCTTGCTCACGGTCGTCTTGCCACAACCGCTTTCCCCGACTAGGCCAAGACACTCGCCGCGACGAATATCGAAACTGACGTCATCGACGGCGCGGAACTTCGCACCATCCCGCCGCCCGAACAGCCCGCCGGCCTTCGACGTGTAGGTCTTGGTCAGATTGCGCACGCTGAGCAGGACATCGGGTGCCGTGCCGGCAGCAGGTGCAGCATTGCCGATGAGTTTCTTCTTGCCGGAAAAGGTGCCGAGATTGACGGGTACATCCCGCAGGGACTTCAATCGCTGTCCCGGTTTCATATCGAAATGCGGCACCGCCGACATCAGCGCCTTCAGATAGCGATGCTGCGGCTGGCGGAAGATCGTTTCGACCGGGCCTGCCTCCATGATCTCGCCATGATAGATGACGACGACCTCGTCGGCCATGTTGGCGACGACTCCGAGATCATGGGTGATCAGCAGCATCGCCATGTTGAATGTCTGCTGGAGGTTGCGCAGCAAGCCGAGAATTTGAGCCTGGATGGTAACGTCGAGCGCCGTCGTCGGCTCGTCGGCGATCAGGAGCGCCGGATTGCAGATCAGCGCCATGGCGATCATCGCGCGCTGGCGCATGCCTCCGGAAAGCTCGAAGGGATACATGTCGAAGGTGTGGTAGGGATCCTGAAAACCGACAAGGCTCAGCATCTCTTCGGTCTTCTCGCGCTGTTCCGACCTGCTGAAACCAGGGTTGTGGATACGCAGCGCTTCGCTGATCTGGTTGCCCACCGTATGCAGCGGTGACAGCGAAGTCATTGGCTCCTGGAAGATCTTGGCCATGCGCGCGCCGCGCAGCCTGCGCATGGCAATGCCATCGCGCGGCAACTGGAGAATATCGGTCGTCCGGCCGTCGAGCGGATCGGTGAACAGAATTCGCCCGGTCGCCTTCGCCGGCGTCGGCAGGATCCCCATGATCGACTGGCTGATGATCGACTTGCCGGAGCCGGATTCGCCGACCAGGGCTGTCACCTTGCCGGGAAGCACTCTCAAACCGGCATTCTTGACGACGCGCAGGCTGTCTCCGTAGAGGGAGAACGAGACATCGAGGTTCTCGATGCGCAGTAGATCAGTCCCTGACGCCATACATATTACTTCCCGCTCACATGACCTTTGTGGCCTTATACAGCACACTAACGTAGGCCATAACGGGTGTCTAGCTGGTCGCGGCAACGCGGAGACTATAAAAAAACTGTCGTCTTTCCAGTGATATATCGGCTTATGCTGAGACGGGAATTTGCTCCGGTCACGGAGCCAGGTTTTCGACTTGAAGACGGCTCTCGAACTTCTTGGCATCCCTGTGCAAGAGAATGACCTGCTCTGCCTCGGAGAGGCTGTCTGACGCCGTTTCCTGAAAGATCTCCAGTGCGCCATTGGCTGCCGTCGCAGCTTTCGGGGAGACGACGGTGAAGCGCTGGCGCACGCCGCGCAGCTTCTCCTCGCCGAGCTTTCCCCACTCGCAACCGGTGTAGCTGGAGAAGGCCTGGCTCGCGACGACCTCGGTCGAATATTTCTTGGTCAGGGATTGCAGCCGCTCGACCTCGTTGACCGCCGCGCCAAAAGCCGAAAACGTCAATCGATCCTTCAATCCGACATTGCCGAACATGACGTTGCCGACATGCAGGCCGATCCCGTAGCGCACTTCGCTCAAATTGCGCGAGCGGCGATCGCCGTTGAGCGCGGCGACCCGGCGCTGCGCCTCGAAAACGGCCGATAGCGCGGCCTCGCAGGCCACCTTGGAGGGATCCTTGTGCCGCCCGCACGGATAGACGGCCAGAAATCCATCGCCAAGAAAACTCATGATCTCGCCGCCGTTGCGGTTGAACGGCGCGGCGATCGCATCGAAGAACTCGTTCAGCGTATCGATATAGTTCTGGCGTCCTTCCTTTTCGGCGTAAACGGTGGATTGCCGCATGTCGCCCATGACGAGCGCGGCGCGGATCGTTTCGCCGTCGCCACGGCGGATCTGACCGTTCAGCACACGTTTGCCGGCATCGCCGCCGAGATAGGTGGTCAGCATATTGTTGGTGAGCTTGCCCAAAACCGCCATCTTGGCGGCCATGGCCAGATGATTCTGCATGCGCATCAGCGCGCCGATCATCTCTTCGCTGAAACCGCCGATGCTGTCCGTGGACCAGGAGCCCATCATGCCCTGGACCGAGCCGGCGCCGAAAGTCTGCACAAAGGCCATATAGTCGGTCACCTTCTCCTTGCGCAGATCCTCGAAGATCGGAAACTCGACCGCTCCCTCGACATCGATCCGGCGGCGCAGGTGCTGAAGATTGTTGGACAGCAGATAATAATAAGGGCTCTGCATGAAGCGTTCCGGCCTCTCGTTGACATGCCGATAGCCCTCGATCGTCAGACCGGCGGCGCGACGCCAGGTGAAGCCGAGCGCGTCATAGAGCGGATGAAGCATGGAGAAGGTCAGATGCACGCGGCTGAGCGGCATGCCGGTCGCCGCCATGCGCTCGCAGAAGCCGCGGACGATGGTCTCCAGGTTTTCACCCGTCAGCGCCGCCTGTGTCAGCCATTCCGCCACTTTATCGAGAAGAAGATCAGAAACACTCGAATGAATAGTCATTATCCCCGCGGCCTATCCTGCAATGGCTGATGTCTCGTCCCGGACCTTGGGCACCGTCAAGTCCGGCGGCCATAATTTCGGAATTTCCGGCCTACTGGCCAGGCCGGATGAAAGCATCACGCAAAAGCGCCGACCTTCTCTTCCGTCAGATCGTGTCAGCATCAAAAAATTCCGCTGCATTTCGTTCCAGCCCCCGCCTATGAAATGCAGCAGGAAACGATCGCCGCAAGCCGCGGCTCTCGTTTTGTTCTCCTTGAGATAAGGCGCATATTCCGCTGAAACAATGGGCAAAACAGCAACGGACAGAGAAAATCGCCACCGCAAGCCGCAGCGGACTGCCAGCATAGCCCGAACGTCAGGCGCCGACAGCCATTTCGGGCGGGTTCTTTTCCCTCATTGCCATGGCGGCCATCGCATAGCCGCCGCTCGCGCCATCGATGAAATGCATATGATCGCGCATCAGCGGAGTCGGCACGAAACAGGTCATCAATGCGCTGTCCTGCCGATGCAGCCCGTAGCGGCCGACGCCCTCGGTCTCGGCCTCATCCAGGCGTGCCTTGATGCGCGCGAGATGCGCGGCATCGACATCGATGGTCATTTTAAGACCGTCGTCGAATTTGCGGAAATCGGAATTCGCCGCCAGATCGCGCCGGTAGATCTTGGCGTCGAAGACTGCCGTCTTCACGCCGAACTTGTCGAGACCCCAGACAAGAGCGATCTGGGCATCGATCGCAAGCCTGCGCCACCAGCGATTGGCAGGCGCCGCCGAGGCTCGTGCCTCCATGTCGACGCCCTCGAAGACCAGGGCCGGCGTCGGGCCTTCGAGGGGCACAGGGTGGCCGTCGCGGCTCTGTTCCGCGGAAATGGCAATGATATCGGCAACCAGCTGCTGAAACTTCGGACCATTTCCATCGTCGCCGGGAATGGCGATGATGGAAACGATCTCGCCGTTCCGCGACTTGATCGGATTCCACCGGCAGGAAAGACCCGTCAGATCGGGTTCCACCCTTGCCGGCAGCGCCTCGACGATAAAGCGGCCCGCCTTCATCTGCCGTTCCGCCCAGCTCGTGCCGCCGCCGGAAAACATGGCGTAGGAGACATGGTCGCTCGGACTGAAACGGGCGACCTGCACATCGAGGCCTTCGCCGCGAATCGCGCTCATCGGGACGAGTGCCGCGCGCAGATCGAGCTTCAGCTCCGCCGTCACCCAGCCGCGCACCGCCGCAAGCGCCCGCCGCGCCCGTCCTTCGCCGGAGGGCGGAACTGCCACCAGCGCGCCGTCGCCGCCGAAGGCGAAGGGATAATCTCCTCTGTCGAGAGCGTTGAGCACGGCGGAAATCACGCCGGCGCCCGCCATATTGACGGATTTGTAGTGACCGGCGGCAATCGCCTTCGTCGAACTGACGATGTCGGCGATCGCAATCAGCCAGTCGCCGGGAAGAGGCTGGTAGTTGGCACTGTCGGTCACCCCTTCGAAACGGGTGAAGGCGGTGAGCTTATGGAAAAAATCATCTTTGGATGGTTCGGCCATGACATTTCCCCTTCGATAAGCGCCACGACAGTCTATCCCTACAACAAACGCATCGAAAGACCAGCGGACGGTCGACGCCACGATGCCCGCCGTGCTACGCCGACTGTGGAAGAGGCACAAGACGCCAAGGATACTTCAGATACGATGAGCCGCCTGGATAGTTTCATTCGCCGCCTGAGCGCACAGCGCGACATCCTCAATGCCGTCGCCGATGCAGTCGGACCTCTTGATGGCCCCGTGCTGGAGCTCGGGCTTGGCAATGGCCGTACCTTCGACCATTTGCGCGAGCTCTTTCCCGATCGCCGCATCGTCGCATTCGACCGGGCAGTCAATGCCTATGGCCCTTCCATGCCGTCGGCCGGCAATCTCGTTCTCGGCGAAATCAAGGATACGGCGAGAACATTCGTCGGTGCCAATGCCTCGCTCGCCCATGCCGATATCGGCACGGGCTATGAAGACAAGGATGCGATAACGCTCACTTGGCTGCCCGAGATCATGGCTGGCGTTCTTGCGTCCGGCGGGCTTGCAGTCAGCGGCTTGCCCCTCGACCATCCGGATTTGCAGCCATTGCCCCTGCCCGCAACCGTCAAGGAAGGGCGCTATTTCATCTATCGGCGCAAATAGCTTCAGCGCAGAAACAAGACGTCGAACTGTTCGCCTTTGGTGGGCAGTTCGATTACCTTCATCGTTTGCTCGCCGTCTTCGAAAAAGACAAGGCATTCGCTGTAGTACCTGGCGAGATCGACTATGAAATTCCTGGTCTGATCTTCACCATAGAACGCTGGCGTGAACTCCATATAGAGCGGCACCTTACGGGACATCAGCACATTCATCGAACGGCAGGCAACCGGCTCGTAGCCTTCGATATCCATCCAGATCAGACCGATATCGGCCGGATCGATCCCGGCCCGCAAGAGAATATCGCTGACGGGCCGGACGGGAACGGAGATCTTCTCGTCGGTTGAACCTTGCCGCAATGCGCTGCTTTTGCCGTGGTTCTTGTGATTGAGATAAAAGTCGAGCTGTCCCTCGCGGTCGCCGGCAGCGCAATTGACCGCAGTCACCCTCCCCTGCAGGCCATTATCGGCGATGTTGATCGCCAGCAGCCGGAAATTGCGCGGGTCCGGCTCGACGCTGACGATACGGTCATAAGCGCCGCTTAGGGCAAAATAGCAGGTCTGCGTGCCGATATTGCCGCCGAGTTCCAGGAGGGCCGTACCTTTGCGCAGAAGGCCGCGCTCGCGCAGCACGCTCAGCAGCCGGTCGACGTGGTCGCGCTCGAAATGCCCTTTGCGAAACACCTTGCGGCCGATGTAGTCGGCAGGCGAGAAGCTCAGGACGTGATCTCCGCAATCGACCGTCATGGTCTTCACACGAGGGCCGAGCGCACTGACCAGAATGTCCCGGCCGAGCCGTGTATCGAACAGCCGCGTGGCAATGGCGTCCCGCTTTCTGCGGAAAGCTCGTTTCCAGTATTTTTTCGTGAGGATCTTGCGCTCGGACATGAAGGCATCCCTACACCAGGGTTTCTCCATTGCAAACCGGAAGATCGTCGTTGCCCGGCTCGACAAATCAGGCAAAGTGGCCGCTCATCTCCTTCGAGACGATGTAGACGCGCAATGGTTCGCCGCGGCCTCGAACGGCAATCTCGCGGCTTTCGGTGCCGGCGATATCGACTTCCGAAAGCTGCGCCACCGGCTCCGAAAAGACGAGCGCACTGTTGAACTCCTTGGCGACACTTTCCAGGCGGCTGGCGACATTGACCGTGTCGCCGATCGCCGTCACGTTCTTGACGCTGCCATAGCCCATCGATCCCACCACGGCGAGGCCGGTGTGGATGCCGATGGCGATTTCGAGCGGGGCGGCCAGTTCAT
>NZ_JAUQTZ010000108.1:0-21362 GCF_059803845.1 Rhizobium sp. UFLA01-1127
CTTCGAGAAGCTGGAATCTTGGCTTGGCCTTTCGGCATCCTGATTGCCTGATTTTCTCGTTAGATAATCTGTAACATTGAGACGCTACCGGTTGACGGAAAGCATGTTGCGTTGCGACATTGATTCCCTATTCCAGTTCCGAGGCTTCCCGATGGACCAATTCGATCTCCTAGTCGTAGGTAGCGGCCCCGCCGGCCGCAGAGGCGCTATTCAGGCCGCCAAACTCGGCAAGAAGGTGCTCGTCGTGGAGCAAGGCAAGCGCGTCGGCGGCGTCTCGGTCCACACCGGCACCATCCCTTCCAAGACATTGCGTGAAACCGCGCTCAACCTGTCCGGCTGGCGAGAACGCGGCTTCTATGGACGCGCCTATCGCGTCAAGCAGGAAATCAGCGCTGAAGACCTGCGCCGCCGCCTGCTGATCACCCTCGACCACGAGGTCGAAGTGCTTGAGCATCAGTTCGCCCGCAATCGCGTCCAGCACATACGGGGCAAGGCAAGCTTCGTCGATCCGCAGACGATGCAGATCGTCAAGGATGATGGCGAGGTCGTCACCGTATCCGCCGCCAGCATCCTGCTGGCAGTCGGCACAAAGCCCTTCCGCCCGGATTACATGCCGTTCGATAGCAAGACGGTTCTCGACAGCGACGAACTGCTCGATATCGAGGATCTGCCGCGCTCGATGGTCGTCATCGGCGCCGGCGTCATCGGCATCGAATATGCGACCATCTTCAGCGCGCTCGACACGCAGGTGACGCTGATCGACCCGAAGTCGACCATGCTCGATTTCATCGACAAGGAAATCGTCGAGGATTTCACCTATCAGCTGCGCGACCGCAACATGAAGCTGCTGCTCGGCCAGAAGGCCGAGAAAGTGGAGCGCCTGCCGAACGGCAAGGTGGAACTGACGCTCGACAACGGCCGCCGCATCACCACCGACATGGTCCTCTTTGCCGCCGGCCGCATGGGCGCGACCGACACGCTCAATCTGCCCGCTGCCGGCCTTGAAGCCGACGCCCGCGGCCGCCTGAGCGTCAATCCGGAAACCTTCGCCACCAAGGTTCCACATATCTTTGCGGCGGGCGATGTCGTCGGCTTCCCGAGCCTTGCCTCCACGTCGATGGAACAGGGCCGTATCGCAGCCCGCGTCGCCGTCGGCGCGATTGCCAAGGAGCCGCCGAAATACTTCCCCTACGGCATCTATGCCGTGCCTGAGATTTCCACCTGCGGCCTGTCCGAGGAAGAAGTCAAGGAACGGCATATCCCCTATGAATGCGGCATCGCCCGCTTCCGCGAGACCTCGCGCGGCCACATCATGGGCCTCGACACTGGCTTGCTGAAGATGATCTTCTCACTGAAGACACGTCGCCTGCTCGGCGTTCATATCGTCGGCGAAGGCGCGACCGAACTCGTGCACATCGGCCAGGCCGTGCTGAACCTCAAGGGCACGGTCGAATATTTCGTCGAGAACACCTTCAACTATCCGACGCTTGCCGAAGCCTACAAGATCGCGGGCCTCGACGCCTGGAACCGCATGGGCGACATCAAGTCGGAGATTTGATGCCCTACGGCATCTGTCCGAAGCCCAAGCAAATTAGACGTGTGGAAGACTGGCGCCCCGGATGCTGAGGCGGAAGGCCGTCGGTGTCTGGCCGTTGATTTCCAAAAATGCGGCATTGAAGGCCGATAGCGATGCGTAGCCGACCGAGTATGCCGCCTCGGTGATACTCACATCATTCGCTCCGAGAAGCTCCATAGCGCGAATGATGCGCAACCGGCGCAATGTCTGCCGCCAAGTCATACCCATCTCATCCGAGAAATGCCGAGCGAGTGACCGTTCCGTCATCGCGACGCCGCGCGCAATTGAGGCGAAGTCCGGCGCCTCGGCCATTCGCTGTTCGGTCAGTCGCATCGCCGCAGAGACGCCACTCGAACGGGGTAGCGGCATGGCAGTATTGGATGGCATAGAGGCGAGTTGGCCGACGACCGCGGCTAATGTCGTAAAGAGTTGCCGCGCATAGGAATCGAGCGGCTTATCGACATCGGTCCAAACACGGCAAGCGAGGATCAACTCTCGCGCGAGAGATGTCACATTGATGACCGTAAGAGCCTCTGCCGGAGCGGGAATGAACGTTCGAGCGAAGAGAGTTGAACAGGCCATCACCGCCTGCGGCAAGGTCACGTGAATACTTCGTCCCGCTTCAATGATGGCGGCCCGCGACGGGGGCAATGACCAGACCTTGCCCTCTGCCTCCAGACGCATCGTGCCCGCCGTACAGTAAAGCAGGTAATGCCGGTCGAAGCGCAATTCGGTACGGTCGGCTGGCGGAAACAGCCGGGAAACGCTGTAAGCTTCGGCTGCTTCGCTCATCAGAATATGCCTCAGGCGATCGTCTCAAGAACTTCGGACATCATCCGTCGGCTCATCGGCGGCGCCTTCATCAATGGGCGCAGCACGAGGCCGAGCTGCTTGAACACCTCCGACGCCGTATAGGTGCGGAAATGCTCAACATCCTGCCACTCGTGCCAAATGCGAACCGCCCCGTCATCGACAGGATCGACATAGGCGCTGAATGCGAGGTTTCCTTCCATGGCGCGAATAAACTCACTATCTTGAAGCAGCCTTGCTATGACTGCCTCGCGGTTTTCGGATTCAACAGTGAAATCGACGATTGCGATGAACATCTGGCTATCTCCTTGCCTTTAACGCTCGGAAGGTTAGCCGAACATTGTGATTGATGGCCGCCGCGCATCGGCCAAATGTACGCGTCTAAAGGACAGAAACAATTCATATCCGGCTGGCACTAGCAAGGTTTCTGGTCGCGCATTTACGCAGCTGGAGAGAGCTGCGCTCGGCAGCGACCGTGGTCCATCTTTGCAAGCAAGCCATCTTACTAAGATAGCACCGATAAATGCTAATATCGGTCAATTCCTTTGGCGGCATCCAGCCGATAGTCCTAGCCATCTCCTGGTGCGCGAGAAGAGGGCCTACAGCTCATCACAACGAAAAAGCCCCGCCGCGAACGGCAGGGCCTGATTTCAGTCCGGAAGAAAGCCGGTTATTCGACGCTGTCTTCAGCAGCCTTCTTCTTCGGAGCGGCCTTCTTCTTCGGAGCGGCAGCTTCTTCGCCTTCGGCCGCGGCTTCGGTTGCTTCAGCCTTTGCAGCCTTCTTCTTCGGAGCAGCCTTCTTCGCAGCCGGCTTGTCTTCCTCTTCGTCGTCGGCCAGCAGCGCTTCCTTGGAAACGGTCTTGTCCGTGACGTCGACTTCGGTCAGCAGGTGATCGATGACCTTTTCTTCGAAGATCGGGGCGCGCAGGTTGGCGGAAGCGCCCGGGGTCTTGCGGAAGAATTCCAGGATTTCCCTTTCCTGGCCCGGGAACTGCTGGAGCTGTGCGTAGAGAGCGCGCTGCAGTTCGTCTTCGCTGACTTCAACGCCGGCCTTTTCGCCGATTTCGGAGAGAACGAGGCCGAGGCGGACACGACGCTCTGCGAGCTTGCGGTATTCTTCGCGAGCCTTTTCTTCGGTCGTGTCTTCGTCTTCGAAGGTCTTGCCCGATTCGCTGAGGTCGGTTTCGATCTGACGCCAGATGCTGGCGAATTCAGCTTCGACCAGCTTCTGCGGGGTGTCGAACTGGTACATTTCGTCGAGCTGGTCGAGGATCTGGCGCTTGACCTTCTGGCGGGTGACCGAGCCATACTGGCTTTCGATCTGGCCGCGAACGATTTCCTTCAGGCGATCGGCGGATTCGATGCCGAGCTTGGAAGCGAGTTCGTCGTTGATTTCGATTTCGCCGGGCGCTGCAACTTCCTTGACGTTGATGTCGAAGGTGGCTTCCTTGCCGGCGAGGTTCTTGGCCGGATAGTCGGCCGGGAAGGTTACAGTGATCACCTTTTCATCGCCAGCCTTGAGACCGACGAGCTGCTCTTCGAAGCCCGGGATGAAGCGGTTGGAGCCGAGAACGAGCTGTGCGTCCTCGTCCTTGCCGCCGTCGAAGGCAACGCCGTCGACCTTGCCGAGGTAATCGATGGTGACGCGGTCGCCGTTGGCAGCCTTGCCCTTCTTGGTTTCGTAGCTGCGGGCGCTTTCGGCGATCTTGAGGATCTGCTCGGTCACTTCGTCTTCACCGATCTCGGCGACTTCGCGGGTGACCTTGATGCCGCCCACCGGCTTCAGCTCGATCGCCGGGATGACTTCGTAAGACAGCGTGAATTCGAAATCGGCCTGAGCGGAGAGGATCTTTTCTGCCTCGTCCTGGTCTTCCGTCATGGCGATTTCAGGCTGGGTCGCCGACTTTTCGCCGCGCTCGGTCAGGATTGCCGGCGGCTGGTCACGAACGATCTCATTAACGAGGTCGGCCATGATCGACTTGCCGTAGACCTTCTTCAGGTGCGCGACCGGAACCTTGCCCGGACGGAAGCCGTTGATGCGGACCTTGTCCTTGACCTCGGCCAGGCGCTCGTTCATGCGCACTTCCATGTCCTTGGCCGGGATGACCACCTTGATTTCGCGCTTCAGCCCTTCAGCGAGCGTTTCGATAACCTGCATTGTCCTACCTTCATTCATGGCGGCCGTGCCCAGACAGCCGTTCGTTTCGATGAGCACGACGCCGGAAAATCCCGAGCGTGGCTTGGATGCAATTCTCTTTCACCTTGCAAGAGCGCCGCGCCTTCGAACGAACGCGCAAGAGGCAGCTCTATCCCGTCACGAGCCAAAACATCTTGTCCCCTTCCTCATCGAAAGCGGGATGCTTTGGGCAAGATGCGCGTCCTGCGGCATATCGGAAGACAGGCTTGGTCAGCCTCCCCCCGTCCACAAGACAGTGTTGGTGCGGGTAGAGAGACTTGAACTCCCACGCCTTGCGGCACCAGAACCTAAATCTGGCGTGTCTACCAATTTCACCATACCCGCGTTCCCAAAACCGCATGGCGATGCCTGCCCATGGGGCCTTCCGGAGCGCGGCGTCTCTATATCACCCGTTTCAAACCACGCAAAGGAAAAATGACGGTTGCGCGACGACGCCCGGAGCATATCGGACACGGCCGCGCTGCTATCGTCAATAAAGCGGCTCTTCATAGACGGATTTGCCGTCGAGAAGCAGGCTTCTGATATGGGCAACACCGTCGGAAGACACGCGAGCCGCAATAGCGACGCGTTTATCGTTGCTCGCGTTCTCGATATCGTGCCCCTGCCCCTCGGGCACATAATAGCGCTCTATGCCGTAGTTCACGAACATCCTCGCCGAGCCGTCGGCCTGGTCACCATAGGAAACATAGTCGAACGGCAGGCTTTTCAAGATGACGGTACCAGGCTTGGGTTCGAGCGCTGCAAAGGACGATTCGACGACGCCCCAGTAGCCGTCTTGCTGCTTCATCAGACGGACCGACAGAACCTGGTTGCTCATGCTCTCCTTCGGCGGCCCGCCGACCAGCGTCGAGACCGGCACCCGGGAGATATCGTAATTCAGGGTCACGTAGTCGCCGCGCAGGAGATCGCGCGGGTCGACGGGCGCCGTCTTCAAGAGAATCTCAGTGCCGCTCCGCAGCCCCCAGGCCCGCTCCCCGACCATATAGCCGAGGACCAAGGTCTGCAGGGAGGCAACGATAATGGCGGCAATCCACAAGCGGCGGGCGCCGACCGCCGGGCTCTTTCCAACTACGTCGCTCATGCCCGTGTCCCCTGCCCGCTATTGTCCGAAAAGCGCCGCTCGAGCTGGATGACCAGCCACGCGGCAATCGCCACAAGCACGCCGGCGACGAGGAAGAAACCGGCCGTGCCGATGATGGAGCCGATCGTCTCTCCGGCAAGGTAGAGAATCTCGCTGGCAAAAACAAAGTAAGCAAGGTAACGCACCGCGCCATTGTCGCGACCGCTGAGCGCGATGGCGATCACCGAGCCGGCCAGCGTCGCCGCCGCGACAGCAATAAGCGGCAGCTTGTCTTCCACCCAGGCATTGTTCTCAAAAGAGCCGTTGCTGATCTCGGCATGGACCAGAAAGAAGCCGATCGATGCAATGAGAAAGGTGTAGAAAGCCGGAGCAGCGCCGGCCGTGCGCGCAAAGGGTTTCAGCGGCGAAGCGGGAATGCTGACGGCGAGAAAAGCCGCCATCCCGAGAGACGCGAACAGAATTGCGGTATTCAATCCCTCATGCCGGCCAAACAGCCATGTCAGCCAGCCGACCAGCATGAGGTAAGCCAAATGCCTCGCCGCCGGCGCATCGGCATAGCGAACAAGCACAATGAGAACCGCGGCCATCAAAGGCGGCATCCAAGGCATCACCCCATACCATTCGTCGACATGTTCCCAGAGATAGATGCCGCAAAATGCCCAGGCGAGAAGGCCGGCAAGCCCAACCTGAGCCCTTGAGCGAAACGCCGCCGCTACGATGCAGGCAGCAACGAACCAGACGATCATCATTCTCAGCTCATCGCCGGACAGATTATACATCTGGGCGACAAGCGCCATGGCGCCGCCGAAGCTCAAGGTACCAAGGATCAGCAATGCGGCTGAAACGATGGAGCGTCCCTGCGCCAACAGGGATGCCGCGCCGAGATAGAAGACCCATATCATCGCCACCAGTCCGGCCAGGCGGGCAATTCTCGGAAGAGCCTGCCAGTTTGCGGAGATGAAAAGCAATATGGCGAGCCCGAGAAGCACGGCGGCGATGATGGCCAGTACCCGGCCAGCGCTGAAACTCGTCTGGCGGCCGTCATACTCGCTCAGGATGGCTTTCGCCGTTACCGCATCGACCAGACCTTTGTCGGTCCAGATTTTCAGATCCCGCTCCAGCCTGCCTCTATACATGCCCAGCTCCCCCAACTTCGATTCCGCATGCGACAGAGTTAGCACAAATCGCCGCACAATCGATGCGAGCCACGCAGTTCCGGTAGAAGCTTCGGCTACGGGAATATGTGCCATATTAATACAGAATTAACGGACCGTGGAGTATCCTTAGGACCGGTAAAGAGATACCGATAAAAGATATGCGCAGAGCTCATGCCTCCCATGAAATTATTGCGCTGCACAAATTCGAAAAGTCATACTATTTATTGGATAACAAACACGGCGGTGGCGCGCCGGGCCGATGCAGATCGGGCTAAGCCTGGGGATGGAATATCCCGACACGATATTCGGAGCCGCATACTCCTCCTCCCAATGCGCTCCGATCGATTGACGACACTCCTCCTCCCAAGTCGTCAATCACTATAAATGACGCCCACCGCATCCTCCTCCCGCGGTGGGCGTTATTTTTTTGCTCACCTAAATCGGTTTATGTTGCCTGGGCATATGCGCGGCCAGCCAGTCGGCAAATGTCGGCGCAGACGACTGGTGGGAATCACTTTCCACCGACCGAAGGCAGCCTGCGACAGCATCCGGCCCCTTCCAAAACAGCAAGGCTGGCGAAAAGGTGGCCAAAAGCCGGCAGCCATCGGTAACTGCCTTGGAACGCTGGGTTCATACCCGGAATCGACTTCCTGCGGCAAACACCTTTTGGCCGCGCTATGCAAATAAAGCAGCCGCCATCTTAGGCAAAACGCCTATAAGGCTTGCATCTTATGCATAGGTGACATGAAGCTTTCGCTCTTTTAGTTTTCGCGGCGCAGCATATATTTAAACCCATTAGATCGACGACGGAAACAATCGTGAAACCGCTCGATCCCAGATCCTCGAAAGGGACAAAAAATGAACCTGACCCGCTCTTTCAACAACTGGCGCAAGTATCGTCAGACCGTTAACGAACTCGGCCGCATGAGCTCGCGTGAACTGCACGACCTCGGCATCGACCGCGCCGACATCCATCGCGTTGCCCGTGAAGCCACCGGCCGCTAATCGCCGGCTAGGCTTCCGCCCATCAGCGAAAGCCTTCTCAACGCCCGTTGCGGACTTCCGCGGCGGGCGTTCTTTTTTGCTCAGCGACTGAGCAGCCGCAGCATTGCGAATTCCCTTCGGAGCTATTCCCTGAATGCAGAGCACATAAATTTTAAGCATCGGCTGCTTTTTGGGCGTCATATTGCACAAATGCATAGCAGGCGCCTCTTCTTTGCACTGCACAATCGACCTCCTCGCGCCTATATAGAGTGCAAGCGCTGAGGCGGTAATCGTACCGCCCGCAAACAAGATACCGAGGAAAAGATCATGAACCCGATTCGCATCGCAAAGAACTGGATCAGCTACCGCCGCACTCTGAACGAACTTGGCAACCTCTCCAGCCAGACCCTTTCGGACATCGGCGTCAGCCGCTACGAGATCCGCAATATCGCTGCCCGTTCTTTCCGTTAATAGACACGGACTGAGCAGACTGCCTCAAGACGGCGCCTTTTGGCGCCGTTTTTGATTCCGGCGACTGAAGCGAGCCTGACCCGCAAAGCGCCCCACTTTTGCGCGAATGCTTCAGCAAAGCATTGGATCACGGGCCAGCCCGTGATAATGACGCGCGCATGACACAGATCACTTCCCGCTCTCCCATTCACGTCATCGGCGGCGGCCTCGCCGGCTCGGAAGCCGCATGGCAGATCGCCAATGCCGGCGTGCCCGTCATCCTGCATGAAATGCGCGGCGTGCGCGGCACCGAGGCACACAAGACGGACGATCTCGCCGAGCTCGTATGTTCCAACTCGTTCCGTTCCGACGATGCGACCGGCAATGCCGTCGGCGTCATCCATGCGGAAATGCGCATGGCGGGTTCGCTGATCATGGCCTGTGCTGACAAGCATCAGGTACCGGCCGGCGGCGCGCTTGCCGTCGATCGCGACGGCTTTTCGGCGGCAGTAACGCAGGCGATCGCGAGCCACCCTCTGATCACCATCGTCCGCGAGGAGATACAGGGATTGCCGCCGAAGGAATGGGACCAGGCGATCATCGCCACCGGTCCGCTAACGGCGCCCGGTCTTGCGAGCGCCATCCAGGCGGAAACCGGCGCGGATGCGCTTGCCTTCTTTGACGCCATCGCGCCCATCGTCTATCGCGACAGCATCGACATGAATATCTGCTGGTATCAGTCGCGCTACGACAAGGTCGGTCCCGGCGGCACGGGCAAGGACTATATCAACTGCCCGATGGACGAGGCTCAATATAATGCCTTCGTCGATGCGCTGATCGCCGGCGATTCCGTCGGCTTCAAGGAATGGGAGGGCACGCCCTATTTCGACGGCTGCCTGCCAATCGAGGTCATGGCGGAGCGTGGGCGCGAGACGCTGCGCCACGGGCCGATGAAGCCGATAGGTTTGACCAATGCGCATAACCCGACGGTCAAAGCCTATGCGGTCGTGCAGCTGCGCCAGGACAATGCGCTTGGCACGCTCTACAACATGGTCGGCTTCCAAACGAAGCTGAAATATGGCGCGCAGGCGGAGATCTTCCGGCTCATCCCCGGTCTCGAAAATGCGGAATTCGCACGTCTCGGCGGCCTGCACCGCAATACCTACATCAATTCGCCGACCCTGCTCGACCGCTCGCTGGTGCTGAAATCCCGGCCGGCCCTGCGCTTTGCCGGCCAGATCACCGGCTGCGAAGGCTATGTCGAAAGCGCCAGCATCGGGCTGCTCGCCGGCCGCTTCGCCGCTGCCGAGCGCAAGGGCGAAGCACCTTCGCGGCCGCCGGATACGACGGCGCTCGGCTCGCTGCTCAACCATATCACCGGCGGTCATATCGTCTCGGACGAGGAGCCGGGCAAGCGCTCCTTCCAGCCGATGAACATCAATTTCGGGCTTTTCCCGGAGTTGGAGCCAGGCTCCATCGTCAAGCCTGAGGGCGTGAAGCGCTTTCGCGGCAAGGACAAGACCATCATGAAGCGTCAGCTCATCGCCAAGCGTGCACTTGCCGACTGCGCCAAGTGGCTCGGCGTGCAGGCACCCGCGCTCGAGGAAAGCGCGTAAGATATTGGTTTTGGATTTTCAGCGTATTGCCGGCGGCGCGTGGTTCCCGAGCTTCGCGTCATCGCCGGCAACGTAATTGCCGAGCAGCCAGAGCGAGACTTCCGCAGCTTCCGTCGGGGTCTTGAAGTCGAACGTGCCGTTGTGATGCGGCACATCCAGAAAATCGATCGTCAAGCCACGACCGCTCCCCGAAATCCTGGCACGAGCTCGGCCGGGCTCGATCAGATGGACGCTGAAATGATTGCGCACATTGCGCATGAAGCCGGCTTTGTCATCGTGCAGCCGCACGAAGACCGCCTGCCCGTCCGCGGTCGCCTGCAATTGACGGATCGCTTCGGCCGGAAAGGCGCGGCCGAATTCCAGAATGGCGAGGCCGGTATCGTGCAGGCCGTCTTCCTTGTTTTGCGATGCCATGCGCGTCGCGTAGTAGGCAATGAAGATGACGATCGCAAACAATATGCACCAGACGACAATACCCACAGCAAATCCCCCTGAAATGCAAATCAAGTGCCGGCTATCTCCATAGACGCCGAGACTTGTGCGAGCTTGGTGTATTTTAGATTTTCTTTGTGATCGACGCCATCGCCATGCGCAGTTGCCGGCGCCATTGCTGCAATGCCAGGGATTGATCGAAGATGCCGGCGCCAAGCTTCTGCGCCTTCTTCAAGACGGGCTCGGCCAGCGTGCCGGGCAGGAAGGCCGGGAATACCGCCTGCGGTATGGTGCCTGCTGCTCTTGCCTTGGCGAGATGTTCACGGCCAAGACCGGCAAAGGCCTCGATCGCCGCCGAAATGCGTGGTTTGTCCTCGCCGGCAAGAAAACTGTCGCGATCGAGCCCGGTCGCCGCCAATATCTCGAGCGGAAGATAGAGCTGGCCGCGATGGCGATGAAGCGGCATCAGAAGCAGCAAGCCGGCGATTGCCTGCGCGACACCCGCGTGGCCGGCTGCATCGGCGGAACGCTTCGCCTCATCGGCGGACAGAACCAGACTTGCAAGCTGGATGAGAGCTGACGCAGTCTCGCCGGCGTAGCCTTCCAGGCTGCTGCGGCTTTCCATGGGGTCATCGTAGAGATCGAAGATGCGGGCATCGATCATGTCGATCAGCGTGTGGCGCGGCAGGCGGTATTCTTCGATCGCGGTGAGAAGCTCCGAGGCCAGCGGATTGGCTTCGCTCGATCCGTGAGATTGTCCTTCGAGGAGATCGCGCCAGTACTGCATGCGTACTTCGCCGGGTAGCGGCTCATGCACGAGCTCACGCACACGCGCCAGCTCGGCATTGAAAGCATAGAGCGCGGCAAGCGCGGGACGCTTCTCCTCCGGAGCCAGCAGGCAGGCGAGATAGCGATCGCGATCGGTGTCGCGAAGAGTCGCGAGGCAGATCTCCCGGTTGCTACTGAATGCAGCTGTTGTCGTCATAATCTTGGATCCGGGGGGGGTCAGACAGCAATCAGCGCCGCAGCCACGGCACGCGATTCGGCAAGCATGATGTTGAAGGTGCGCACGGCAGCCCCGGTGTTCATCGAGTCGGAGGAAATCTGCTTGGCGCGCAAGACCGCCTTGAGACCGGCCGGTAAAGGCCGCAGCTCCATGCCCGTGCCGACGAGCAGAACCTCGATCTCCGCAGCCTCATCCAGCACCTTCTGGAATCGATCCGGTGTCAGCGCGTCGCCTTGCAGCATGTCCCAGCCATAAATGCCCGAAGGCAGGCAAAGGAGAGAGCCGCGATGCGACATATCTGCAAAGCGGAAACCGCCATTGCCGTAAGCATCGATCGGTGCGCGCCCGGGAAAATGCGCGTTACGGATTTCTATTCCTTTTGCCAATGTATCACACCGCTGGTTTGCCTGACTGGATGTTGCCGGCCGCAGGTCCATTGCTTTCGCCGCCGGTCTGGAACTTGTCCGGACGCAGCTTGAACAGGATCAGCACGGGCGCCGCAATGTAGATCGACGAAAAGGTGCCGACAGCGACGCCGAAAAGCAGAACGAAGGTGAAGGCACGGATCACCTCGCCGCCGAAGATGTAGAGCGCGAGCAGCGCCAGAAGCGTGGTCGCAGATGTCAGAATGGTACGAGATAGTGTCTGATTGATGGAGGCATCGATCAGAATCGGCAGCGGCATCTGCGAATAGCGCTTCAGATTCTCACGCATGCGGTCGTAGACGACGACCGTGTCGTTCAGCGAGTAGCCGACGATGGTAAGGATCGCGGCGATGCCGGTCATGTTGAATTCCATGCCCGACAGCACGAAGAGGCCAAGCGTCAGAATGACGTCGTGGAGCGTCGCGATAATCGCGCCGACCGCAAATTGCCATTCGAAACGCAGCCACATGTAGATGAGAATTGCGGCAAGCGCCGCAAGAACGGCAAGGGAGGCGGTCTTGGTGATTTCGCCCGATACGGCCGGGCCAACCACCTCGACGCGGGCGAAATTGTAATCCTTGCCCAGCTCGCCCTGAACGAGCGACACGGCGGATTGTTCGGCATTTTCGCCGCCTTCCTGTGCATGGACGCGAATTACCGCGCCAAGGCGATCGGCCAGCCGCTCGACGCGCACATCGCCAGGCACGACGGCCTCGAGACGCGTTTGAATATCCGCGGCATCGGCAACGCCCTGCTTGGCGCGGACCTCGATGATCGAGCCTCCGGCAAAATCGATGCCGAGATGCATGCCGACCGAAGCAAAGGCAATGAGCGTAACGACCGACAGAGCCGCCGAGATCGTAAACGTATAACGGCGAATGCCCATGAAACGGATATTGGCGTTGTCGAAAACGCCGCTCCGTACGCCGACCAGCAGCGCGCGCGGCTTGCGGCGTGAAATCCACATGCTGACCAGCGAGCGCGTGACGAGACAGGAGGTAAAGAAGGTGGTGACGACGCCCACAATCAAAGTGGCGGCAAAGCCGCGCACTGCGCCGGTGCTTGCATAGAAAAGAATGGCCGCAACGATAAGGACAATCAGATTGGCGTCGGCCACCGTCGCCGCCGCGCGGTTGAAACCATGGCGCAACGCATCGACAAGAAGATGCGTCTTTTTTTCCTCCTCGCGCACACGCTCGTAGATCAAGACCAGCGCGTCGAGGCCGATGCCGATGACGAGAACGATGGCGGCGACGCCGGGCAGCGTAAGCGTGATGCCGAGCAGCCCCATGAGCGCTGCCACCATGATCATGTTGATGACAAGCGAAACGGTCGCAATGATGCCGAGCAGGCGGTAGAAACCGATCATCAAGGCAGCAACGAAGACGGCGGCGGCGATACAGGCAATCAGGCCATAACGCGCCGTCTCACCGCCGAGGCCTGGCTGAATGGTACGCTCCTCGACTGTCGTCAGCGTCGCTGGCAACGGCCCGCTCTTGACCATGACGGCGAGATCCTGCGCGCCCTGGGCGGTGAAATCTCCGGGAACGTCGACTTCGCCCGTTGCAATGACCGTCTTCAGAGACGCTGCGGAGATAACCTGATCGTCGAGTACGACAACCACGATCCTGCCGAGATTGCTGGCCGTCGATTGCGCAAAGCGATGGGTCGCCTCCGGCGTCAGCTTGACGGATACCGTGCCCTCCCCCTTTTGAGGGTCGGCGACCGCGACGGCATCGGAAAAATCGACGTTCGAGAGCAGTGGCTGCCGCTGCACCAGATAGCCGACGGGCGGATCGTCTTCGGAAAACAACACATCGGACCCGGCCGGCGGCTGCTTGTCCATGGCGTCCTGTACCGACATCGACTGATCGATCATGCGGAAGCTGAGCTTGGCGGGCTGGCCAAGAAGATTTTTCAGCCGCTGCGCGTCGGCGAGATCGGGCACCTGCACGACGATGCGGTCGGACCCTTGCCGGCGGATCAAGGGCTCGCCTACGCCGAGCTGTGCGATGCGGGCGTGGATGACCTTGATTGAGCGCGAGATTGCAGAAGACACATGGCTTGCGATATCGGCATCGGTGATATCGAGCGCCAGCGCACCATTGTCCCCTTGCGAAAGAGCAACGGACGGTTTGTCAGATCCCGCCGTCAGCGGCCTTAACGCCGTCAAGGCAGCCTGAAGCTGCGAGGGGTCATTGATGCGAAGCTGGATTTTCCGTCCGGTGCCGGTCAGGCCGGAATAGGCGATGTTGGTCGTGCGCAACCGGGTTGCGATATCGCCGACAACGCTTTCCAGCCGATCCTTTTCAATATCGCCCCGTTCGATCTTCAGCAGCAGATACGAGCCGCCGCGAAGATCGAGACCGAGCTCCATTTTCCGATGCGCCCACCAGGCAGGAAGGGAGGAAAGAGCATGCCCGCCAAGCAGGTTGGGGACAGCCAGAAGCACGCTCAAGAGAACGACGAACCAGATCAGGGCGGTCTTCCACCGGGAGACGTGCAGCATCGCTCTCTCGAATTAGGGCTTCCCCTACTGCGCCCCACTTTCGGCAGGAAATGCAAAGGGCACAGTAACACCTTGAATTTCTGCACAATCCTTCAAGAAAGTCGACCCCGATTTTCAAGGACATGCAGTGGCGGTTGGCGCCCCTCGCGGAGCGGCGCCTTACGCGGCGTCGGCCTTAACGGGCTCACCCTTGACGCGAACCTCGGAAATGGCGCTGCGGACGACACGAATGCGCACGCCTTCGGCGATCTCGACTTCCAATTCCTTTTCGTCGACGACCTTGGTGACCTTGCCGACGATGCCGCTGGTGACGATCTGATCGCCGCGACGGATGTTCTTCAGAATCTCCTCACGCTTCTTCGCCTGGGCGCGCTGCGGACGGATGAGAAGGAAATACCAAACGACCATCAGCGGCACAAACAGGATGATCATTTCAAAGCCGGAACCGCCGAAGGCACTCGCGGCCGAATCTGTCGCGCTCTGCGCATATGCGTTGGTGATAAACATCGAGAACTCCCTTGAACTCCCAGCGGGAACTAGGCCCCGCGTCAGGTGGCCGGAATATAGTTACGCGCATGGCGATTGCAACAAAAACAGCCGCCAACCGTACCGTTTTCCCAGTCTGTTAGCCTTTCAGGCCCTAGAGGAGCATGATACTCGGCAAGACAGCGCGCGCATCTTACGACTTTCCTGTTCAATATTCAGGAGGAAACGGTGACTGAAGACCAAAACGCCCTGATCCTTGCCGAAGTCCGTCGCCTTGCCGATGCTGTGGAACGTTTGGCGGGACCGGCTCCGGCCGTCAATGACTGGAACGCCGCCGATTGCTTCGTCTGGGTTCCTGCCCGGCTTTACCTACAGCCCGTCCCGCGGCCGAACCGCGTCGCGCTGGCCCTCATTCGCGGCGTCGATCATGTTCGCGATATTCTGCACGAGAATACATTGCGCTTCGCGGAGGGCTTTGCCGCCAATAACGTGCTGCTCTGGGGCGCACGCGGCATGGGCAAATCCTCGCTCGTGAAGGCGGCGCATGAAGATGTGCGTCGGGCAACCGGAGTGTCACTGAAACTGATCGAAGTGCATCGCGAAGATATTTCGTCGCTGCCGGTGCTGCTCGACATATTGAAGGCGACGCCGCATCGCGTCATCGTCTTCTGCGACGACCTCTCTTTCGATCATGACGATACCGCCTACAAATCGCTCAAGGCAGCGCTGGATGGCGGCGTCGAGGGACGGCCGGACAACGTGCTGTTTTATGCCACCTCGAACCGTCGCCATCTGCTGCCGCGCCACATGATGGAAAACGAGCAATCGACGGCAATCAACCCTTCGGAAGCCGTCGAGGAGAAGGTTTCGCTTTCCGACCGCTTCGGTCTCTGGCTCGGCTTCCACAAGTGCAGCCAGGAAGACTATCTGCAGATGATCGATGCCTACGCCGATCACTTCGAGCTCGATCTCGATCGCGCGCAGATGCACCACGAAGCCCTCGAATGGGCGACGACCCGCGGCGCCCGTTCCGGTCGCGTTGCCTGGCAATATATCCAGGATCTCGCCGGCCGGCTGCGCATAATGCTCGACCGCGACTGATCTTCGGGACCAAGCCATAAACGACAAAAAGCCCGGCTTTGACCGGGCTTTTTGCAGAGTCCTTGAGACGCGAGACCTATTCAAGGAACGTCATGGGGTTAACCGGAGCCGAATTCTTCCGAACTTCGAAGTGCAGCTGCGGCTGGCTGACATTGCCGCTCATGCCGGAAGTCGCCAGCGTCTGGCCGCGCTGAACTTTCTGGCCGCGGGTGACGCTGAGCGCATCAGCATGGCCGTAGACCGTGACCGTGCCGTCGTCATGGCGAACGAGAACCGTATTGCCGAGCTCTTTCAGGCCGTTGCCGGCATAGATGACCACGCCGTTTTCGGCTGCCTTGATCGGCGTCCCCTCGGGTACCGAGATGTCGATGCCGTCGTTGCGGCTGCCATTGACGTTGGCACCGTAACCAGCGACGACAGCGCCGCGGACCGGCCAGCGATACTTGCCGATGCCGGTTGCCTCGGGCGCGTCGGCCTGCGTATCGGACTTGGCGGCGGCGTCGATCGATTGGCTCGGAGAAGCGGAAGCAACCTCCTTCGGTTTGGCTGCATCGGTCGGCGCATCCGCACCGGCAACAGCCTTGGGCGCCTGCTTCGCGAGCGGCTGGGCGGCCGCCTGCTTGGGTTCTGCCACCGGCACAGCGCCCGGCTTGACGGAAACCTTCTGAGGCTCGATCGACGCAGTCTTGACGGGGTCCGCGGAAGCAACCCCACCATGCGGCAACGCCAGCGCCTGCCCGATGCGAATGCTGTCGCCAGCTTTCATGTTGTTCGCACGCTTGAGCTCGGCAACGGTAACGCCGCTTTCCTTGGCAATTCTCGCCAGCGAATCGCCTGGCTTGACGACATAAGTGCCCTTCGGCAGCGGGCCCTTGCCATTACCGGCAGCGAGCTTGTTGGGATCGGCAAGCCCTGCCTGGGACTTGCCGCGCATCTGGTTGCCGGAGGGCAACGCCAGCGTGTCTTGCTGCGGCGCCTTGGCCGGGCCTGGCATCTTGCCGCCCTTGGAAAGATCCGTCGCCTCGGATGACATCTTGGCCGGGCCGGACGCGGTGGCGCCATTCATCGTCGGAATGATGATCTGCTGGCCCGGCTGCGCACCGGCGCCATTGCGCAGGCCGTTTGCCCGCAGAATTTCCTTTTCCGGAACGCCGTAGCGGCGCGACAGAAGCGCGATGTTCTCACCCTGATGCAGCGTCACGCTCGGCGCGTTGACTGTGGTCCAGCCGGGAGACATCTGCTGTGCGGCCTCAGCCTTGATGGTCCCAGTCGACATCGTATCCGGCGCGAGAGCCGGCGCCGCGCGAGACCCGCCATTGCTGCGGGACGCGGGAAACGGCTGAGCCATCGCCTCGGCTTCCGCCCGCGCCGTGCGGGGACGAGCGGCATTGGCGGAGGCGCCGGGAGGAGCAAGTTCGGTGCGCTGAATTGCAACAGGCGCAGTGGATACCCGCGCGCTCGAATAGGATGGATTATAGCGGGCCGGCGAATTCGGATAGGGTTGCGTTACTGGCGCATTCTGCTGCGAATAATCCTGCCGGCCGTAACCGCCGGCTTGCGCGATATCGGCACGCGGCACCGGATCGCCGTTCGGACCGTTGAGACCGCGGCGATTGATCGAGCCGGTCGTCACATTATCCGTCTTGCTGGAAAACAGCCCGCTGAAACGGGTCGTGTCTGAGCTACAAGCCGTTGCAGTGCTCGCCAGGAGGATGGCCACCAGGACTTTCCCTGCCGATTTACCGAAGTTTGAAGAAAGACTGAAACCCATGACTCGACCCACTTAGACGCAACCGATTATGGGGTCGATTAAAGCGCGTTAATCTTACCATGCGGTTAAAGCACTGTCGCAGCATGTGTTTTTTTGAGGAATTGCTAACCATAGAAAATGAAACGACGCCGGAACGCCCTGTCTTGCGGGCATCAGCCCGAATTGAGCCTCAAAGATAGGAGGCGAGCATGGGCACGATGGGCTGATAGGGAACGTCGAACAATTCTTCGCGCTCGAATCGGCTTCCGGTCTTCGTCAGGCGTACCAGGCGGCAAGTATGCTCGTCGACAATGAGCGGGGCCACCATCGAACCGCCGGACACCAACTGTTCGGCATAGAATCGCGGCATCGTCGTGAAAGCCGCGGTCACCAGGATTCTGTCGAAGGTGCCCTCGCCCGGCAGACCGGCGCTACCGTCCGCCTGGCGTATGATGACATTGCGCAACCCCAGCGCGTCCATGCGCTGCTGAGCCGATGTCGTCAGCGTCTTATAGCGATCGACGGTGAGCACCCGTTCGACGATTCTCCCCATGACGGCGGCAGTGAAGCCACTACCGGTCCCGATCTCGAGAACGCGGTGGCCCGGCTTGATCTTCAGGCTGTGGAGCATGCGCACGACCAGATCGATGCCTTCCATGAAGGCACCGCAGTCGATCGGAATCGTCCGGCTGGAATAGGCATCGTCGGCGAATTGCGGCGGCACGAAAGGCAGGCGCGGCGTCTGCTCGACCGCCGTCATCAGATCGATGTCCAATATGCCTTCCGCCCGCAGCCGCAGAACCACGGCCGCAAAGCCTTCCTTTTCCACCAAGCGAGGTGTCAATCCGCTACTCCATACCGAGCGCCCGCGCCACGCGGTCCTGCGCCGAATAATCCGTCAAATCGAGTTTCAAAGGCGTTACCGAAATTCGATTTTGTTTCAACGCCTGAATATCGGTCCCCGGACGGAAGATACCACTTCGTTCACCGAAGCGAAGCCAATAGTAAGGGAAGCCGCGGCCATCGGCCCGCTCCTCGACCTGCACGTTGAAGGCAAGATTGCCCTGCGCGGTCACTTCCGCACCGGCAACCTCGTCCGGACGGCAATTTGGAAAATTCAGATTGAGGAAGGTCCCATCGGGCAGATCGACATCCATGAGCTTGCCAAGCAAGGCGGGGGCATGCGTCTCGGCAACTTCCCACGGCACCACACGCGCGCCGTTTTCATAGACGTAGGCCTGGCTCAGCGCGAAGGACCGCACGCCCTGCAGCGTGCCTTCGATCGCACCGGCAATGGTTCCCGAATAGGTCACATCGTCTGCAACGTTGGAGCCGGAATTGACACCCGAAAGCACAAGATCCGGCTTGCTGTCCATGACCTGGCGGATGGCCATGATGACACAATCAGTCGGCGTTCCCCGAAGCGCGTAGTGCTTGTCCGAGACCTTGCGCATGCGCAACGGCTCGGAAAGGCTCAGCGAATGCGCGAGACCGCTCTGATCCGTTTCCGGCGCGACGACCCACACATCGTCCGATAGAGTGCGGGCGATGCGTTCCAAAGCGGCCAGGCCTTCGGCGTGAATGCCGTCATCATTGGTCAGAAGAATACGCATCGCTCCACCGCTCGATCAGCTCGCTTTTTCGATCCTCTTCAGACCACCCATATATGGCGCGAGTGCGTCCGGAACAGTGACCGAGCCATCGGCATTGAGATAATTCTCAAGCACTGCGATCAGGCAGCGGCCGACCGCCGTGCCGGAACCGTTCAGCGTGTGGACGAATTTCGTGTTCTTGTCGTCCTTGCCGCGGTAACGCGCATTCATGCGCCGCGCCTGGAAATCACCGCAGACCGAGCAGGAGGAAATCTCGCGATAGGTGTCCTGCCCCGGCAGCCAGACTTCGAGATCGTAGGTCTTGCGCGCACCAAAGCCCATATCGCCGGTCGACAGCGTCATGACGCGGTAATGCAGGCCGAGGCGCTTCAGCACTTCCTCAGCGCAGGCGGTCATGCGTTCATGTTCGGCAATCGAGTTCTCAGCGTCGGTGATCGACACCAGCTCGCACTTCCAGAACTGGTGCTGGCGCAGCATGCCGCGCGTATCGCGGCCGGCAGAACCGGCTTCCGAGCGGAAGGACGGCGTCAGAGCTGTGAAGCGCAGAGGAAGCCTCTCCTGATCAAGGATCTCACCGGCAACGAGATTGGTCAGCGAAACCTCCGCCGTCGGGATCAACCAGCGACCATCCGTGGTCCTGAAGGAATCCTCGGCAAATTTCGGCAACTGGCCGGTTCCGAACATCGCCTCGTCGCGCACCATCAGCGGTGCGCTGACTTCGGTGTAGCCATGCTCGGTGGTGTGCAGGTCGAGCATGAACTGGCCGAGCGCCCGTTCGAGGCGAGCAAGCTGCGCGGTCAGCACCGTGAAGCGCGAGCCGGAGAGCTTTGCAGCGCGCTCGAAATCCATGTAGCCCAGCGCTTCGCCGATATCGAAGTGCTCTTTCGGTTCATGGTTCCAAGTCGGCTTGGCACCCCAGGCGTGCTTGACGACATTGTCATGTTCGTCCTTGCCGACGGGCACATCCTCGAGCGGGATGTTCGGAATGCGCGACAGCGCATCATTGAACTCGGCCGTCAGCGTGCGCTCTTCCTCTTCCGCAGCCGGAAGCGAGACCTTGATGTCGGCAACCTCTGCCTTCAGTTTCTCGGCAAGTTCGCTGTTTTTCTGTGCCATCGCCGCACCGATTTCCTTCGAGGCGGCGTTGCGGCGGGACTGCATATCCTGAACGGACTGGATGACGGAGCGGCGCTTCTCGTCGAGCGCGATGAGGCTTTGCGACAGAGGCTCCGCACCGCGCTTGGCAAGCGCCGCATCGAAAGCCTCGGCATTCTCACGAATCCATCTGATATCAAGCATCTTCGTTCCAGGTCGTTTGACATGAGTACAACTCCGACCGAGGTCTCGGTCGGAGGTCGAACCGGCAAATACCTGGGAAACGGGGCGAGAGGCTTCCCTGGGCCTAGGCGTCGTCCGCCTTGGCGATCTCCGAAGCCCCGCCGCTCTCTTCAAGCGCTTGCCGGGTACGCTGGCGTTCCACGAGTCGCGCCGCGTAGATGGAAATCTCGTAGAGAAGGATCGTCGGCAGTGCAAGGCCGATCTGAGACATCGGATCCGGCGGTGTGAGCACCGCGGCAACGATGAAGGCGAAAACGATCGCGAATTTACGCTTCTCCGCAAGCCAGGACGAGGTCAGCAGGCCGACGCGCGCCAGCAGCGTGGTGATGACAGGCAATTGGAAGACCAGACCGAAGGAGAAGACCAGCGTCATGATGAGGCTCAGATATTCCGAGACCTTCGGCATCAGCGCGATTGCCACCTGGCCATCGCCGGGCGCCTGCTGCATCTTCAGGAAGAACCACATGACCATGGGCGTGAAGAAGAAGTAGACGAGTGCCGCACCCATCAGAAACAAGATGGGGGATGCAATCAGAAACGGAAGGAAAGCATTGCGCTCGTTCTTGTAGAGGCCCGGAGCCACGAACTTATAGATCTGCGCGGCGATGATCGGGAAGGAAATCACCAGCGCCCCGAACATGGCGACCTTGACCTGGGTAAAGAAGAATTCCTGCGGCGCCGTGTAGATAAGCTCGGCCTTTGCGAGATCGAGATGAGCCCATTCGACGGCCCATTTATACGGGTAGACCAGATAGTTGAAGAGATGCTTCGCCACTGCGAAACATCCGATGAAGGCAATAAAGAAAGCCGCGATCGACCAGATCAGCCGCG
>NZ_JAUQTZ010000109.1:0-21275 GCF_059803845.1 Rhizobium sp. UFLA01-1127
CTGCTGCATGGCCGCAATGAAGGTCTGGCCGGCGCCGACCGGAACTGGCGTGATGTCGGCCGGAGAGAGGCCTGCCTTCGATGCCATGTAAAGGGTCAGGAAGTTGGTCGACGAGCCGAGGCCGGTGACGCCGGCGCGCTTGCCCTTGAGGTCGGCGAAGGACTTGATGTCGGGATATTTGGCCGAAACCAGCTCGACTTCACCCGGTGCCTGGCTGAACTGCACGACCGACTTGATGAACTTGCCCTTGGCCTGCAGATCGACGCAGTGGTCGTAGAAGCCGACGACGCCCTGGACGGCGCCGGCGAGCAGCTGGTTTTCGGCATCGACGCCGGCGGATTCGTTCAGAAGCTCGACATCGAGGCCTTCATCCTTGAAGTAGCCGAGGGATTCGGCGAGCTTGGCCGGCAGATAGATCTGCTTTTCGTAGCCGCCCACCATGATGGAAATCTTGTCAGCGGCATTGGCTGCCGTCGCTGCGAACGAAGCTGCGGTCATGACCAAAGAAAGGGCTACGGTGTGAAAAAACGTGCGCGATGGACGCATCGATGTCTCCTCCTGTTTAAATCGTTGCGCCATGTGACGCTGCAGAAAAGATGCTTCCTCCACGAAGCTCAGCCAAGCTAACGCAGGCTACCTTTCAGTCAGCTTTCAGCATTGAGCCCTTTCAAGAGGCGACATTGCAATTTTATCGACATGAATGCCGACGGACCGAATATGTGCCGCCGGCGCGCGTCCTTCGCTTCGGGATCCATCGATCTTCAATCCGCATTGACGCGAATCGGCTTTTCTGCGGTTTATATGGGTAACAGAGCAATAAAATTTAACATAAAAAGACTTTTGGTTGAATTCTACTCATATTTAACGCACATTTTGCGGGTACACGGAGCCTGCGGCCTTTCCTCTTGAAGGATCGCGAGCAAGGCGGTATCCGCCAGTTCCTATTTGATAAGGAGATTGCGCAGTGAGTGCAAAAGTACCGAACCCGATCGACGCCTATGTGGGCTCTCGCGTGCGCACGCGCCGTCTTATGCTTGGTATGAGCCAGGAGCGGCTTGCCGAACAAATCGGCGTGACGTTTCAGCAGGTACAGAAATACGAAAAGGGCACCAATCGCATCGGTGCCAGCCGGCTGCAGGCTATCGCCGGCGTATTGGCCGTACCGGTTGCCTTCTTCTTCCAGCAGGACAATTCGCAGCCGCTAAATACAGAAGGCCTCGGCGCGATCAACGGCCTCGAAGACCTGTCGGATTTCCTGACCTCGAAGGAAGGCCTGAACCTCAACAAGGCGTTCATGAAGATCAACGATCCCAGCGTCCGCCAGTCCGTGCTGACGCTGATCAAATCGCTGGCCAGTGCTTCCGACAGCTTGCCGGACCATGTGCCGCAAGCGGCGAACGTGCCGATGAGCCTTCGCAACTGAGGTCTGCCCTCCAGGCAGCATGCCGCGTGCGGGAGCAATTCCGGGATAGGGCGCGCCGCGGTTTTCTGTCCGGAACCGCTTCAAATGCAATGGTGGAACGGATCCGTAGATTCCGCGAGAGGCAAGTTCGTTCTAATGGCCGCCATTGCGCGGTCGAACGCCGGCGGTAAAAATCGCAATGCATTGGCGCAGATGACGCAGCCGCGTCTCGCGGTCCGGCCAGTCGCTCGGATGGCCCGGCTTCGAGATCATCGCGCCGAAGATCATGCTCATCAGCATGCGCGCACCGCTTGCGGCATCGGCAATTTCGATCAGGCCGCGCTGCCGCTGCTCCGCGAGCCAGTCTGCCAGCAGCTGCTGCGATTGCCTGGCACCGTAAGTGTGCAACAGCGTCGCGATCTCGGGAAATTGCTGCGATTCGCTGATGGCAAGATGGATGAAAGCATCGCGTTCGCGCTCCTGGGCTTCGTTCATGTCGATCATGAATATCTGCTCAAGCGCCTTATCGAGCGGCAGATCCTCATCCGCGGGCCGCGGCAGGGCCAGCATGGATGCGCGATGCTCGGCGATGATGGCGGTGAAAAGATCGGTCTTGCCCGGAAACAATCTGTAAAGGGTCTGCTTCGAAATCCGGCATCGGGCGGCGACGAGATCCATCGTCGTACCACCGTAACCAAGTTCGTAGAATGTAGCACGCGCCTCCACGACGATCTCCGCGCGGCGCGCGTCGTCGTTCATGGTTTTCGGGCGGCCACGCGGGCGGCTTTTGGCGACCTGCTCGGCCTTGGCTGCTCGTTCTTTCGTCAGCAACTTCGTTTGGACCCAACAGCCGAATGCGATTGACATTTTACGCAGTACAAATATTTTCCGTACGACTTGGTACTATAAATAAGGCAACAGGAAATAGCAACGTGCGAAAGCCCGCTCCTCCCACTTCTGCACCCGCATATCCGGTGGCACCCGCTAGCCTTCTGGCCACCCGAACCTCGATGATTGCCGCAGGCGTTGCGGCCACATTGCTGCTTGCCGGCTGCAACGAACAGAAAGCCGCCCAAAGCAACGCGCCGGCCGTCAAGACCGAAGTCAGCGCCATGGCGCTGCATCCGCAATCCGTTGCGATTACCGCCGAATTGCCGGGGCGCACCGCCGCCTATCTCATCGCGGAAGTACGGCCGCAGGTCGGCGGCATCATTCGCAGCCGCAACTTCAAGGAAGGCAGCGAGGTCAACGCGGGCGATGTGCTCTATGAAATCGATCCCGCCTCATACCAGGCATCCTACGACAGCGCCACCGCCGCCCTGCAGAAGGCGGAAGGGGCCGTGCCGAGCGCTCAGTCGAAAGTCGACCGCTATAAAAGCCTGACGGCGCAGGACGCAGTCAGCAAGCAAAATCTGGACGACGCGCTTTCCACTCTGGCTCAGGCGAACGCCGATGTGGCATCTGCGAGAGCCGCCCTCGAAACAGCGCGTATCAACCTCGACTACACCAAGATGCGCGCGCCGATCGGCGGCCGTGTCGATGCTTCGGCGGTCACCGTGGGCGCCCTCGTCACCGCCGAGCAAACGACGGCGCTGACCACCATCCGCCAGCTCGACCCGATCAACGTCGACGTCACGCAGTCGAGCACCAATCTGCTCGAATTCCGTCGCGCCATCGCCGATGGCCGGCTGAAGACCAGCGGCGACAACGTCTCCGTGCATCTGACACTTGAAGATGGCAGCCAGTACAAGCAAACCGGCAAGCTGGAATTTGCCGAATCTTCCGTCGCCGAAGCCGTCGGAACTATCACGGTACGCGCCGTCTTCCCCAATCCTGATCGTGTTCTGCTGCCCGGCATGTATGTGCGCGCGACCATTCAGGAAGGCATCGCCGAAAACAGCTTCCTGGTGCCGCAGCGCGCCGTGACGCGCAACACGAAGGGCGAACCGATCGCCATGTTCGTGACGGCCGATGGCAAGGTATCGCAGCGGGTCCTGAAGGTGGAACGCAGCATCGGCAACAGCTGGCTGGTAAACAAGGGCATATCCGATGGCGATCGCGTGGTCGTCGAAGGCGTCCAGCGCATCCGTGACGGCCAGGAAGTCAATGTCTCTCCTGTGACCATCGATGACGCGACCGGCGAAGTGAAGCAGGCCGCCGCCGACAACAAGTCCACGCAACAGGCCGAATTGGAAAAGACAGATACCAAAGCCGCCTCCGGCGTTCAGAAGTGAGGTGGTTCGATGTCTCGTTTCTTCATTGACCGGCCGATCTTTGCCTGGGTTATCGCCATCGTCATCATGCTGGCGGGCGCGCTGTCGATCCTCACACTGTCGATCTCGCAATATCCGCAGATCGCTCCGACCACGGTGAGCATCTCCGCGACTTATTCGGGCGCAGACGCGGCAACTGTCGAAAACTCGGTAACCAAGGTCATCGAACAGGGCATGACGGGTATCGACAACCTCGACTACATGACATCGACCTCGACCTCGACGGGCCAGGCCTCGATCTCGCTGACGTTCAACAACAAGGCGGATTCCGACGTTGCGCAGATGCAGGTGCAGAACAAGCTGCAGCTCGTCACCGCTCAATTGCCGACGACCGTTCAGACAAGCGGTATCGTCGTTTCGAAATCGACTTCGAACTTCCTCATGGTCGTCGGCTTTGTATCGACGGACGGCAAGCTCAATTCCAACGACCTCGCCGACTATGTTTCGAGCACGCTCAACGATACGCTGAAACGCATCGAAGGCGTCGGCAACACGCAGATTTTCGGCTCCGGCTATGCGATGCGCATCTGGGTGGACCCCGACAAGCTCGCCAAGTACCAGCTGATGGTGAGCGATGTCACCACGGCGATCCAGGCACAGAATTCGCAGGTTTCGGCAGGCCAGCTCGGTGCCCTGCCCCAGCGCAAGGGTCAGCAGCTCAATGCGACGGTGACCGCCAAGAGCCGCCTGCAGACGCCCGAGCAATTCGAAAATATCATCCTGAAGAGCCAGTCCAACGGCTCGCTCGTCCGTCTCAACGATGTCGCCACCGTCGAACTCGGCGCGGAAAGCTACACGACCTCAAGCACCTATAACGGCCACCCTTCGGCCGGTCTTGCCGTCATGCTCGCCTCCGGCGCCAACGCCATCAACACGGCGGAAGCGGTCAGGACGACCATCAACAATCTTAGCCAGACCCTGCCGCCGAACGTCGAAGTGGTCTATCCCTACGACACGACGCCCTTCGTGAAGCTGTCGATCGAGGACGTGGTCAAGACGCTGTTCGAAGCCATCGTGCTCGTCTTCATCGTCATGTTCATCTTCCTGCAGAACATCCGCGCCACGCTGATCCCGACGCTTGCCGTCCCGGTCGTTCTGCTCGGCACCTTCGGCGTACTCTCCCTCTTCGGCTATTCGATCAATACATTGACCATGTTCGGCATGGTGCTTGCCATCGGCCTTCTGGTCGACGACGCCATCGTCGTCGTGGAAAACGTCGAGCGCGTGATGGAGGAAGAGGGATTGTCGCCGCGCGAGGCGACGATCAAGTCGATGGAGGAAATCACCGGCGCCCTGATCGGCATCGCCACGGTCCTGTCGGCCGTGTTCATTCCGATGGCCTTCTTCTCCGGCTCCGTCGGCATCATCTACCGCCAGTTCTCGGTGACGATCGTCTCGGCGATGATCCTGTCGGTCGTCGTCGCCCTGATCCTGACGCCGGCCCTTTGCGCCACCATTCTCAAAAAGCCCAAGCACGGGGCCAAGGAGAAGGGCCTCTTCGGCTGGTTCAACCGCAACTTCGATCGGGCGACGCACCGCTACCAGCGCGGCGTTCACGGCATGATCCGCCTCAGCATCGTCTTCCTGCTGGTATTCGTCCTGATCGGCGGCGGCGTCGCCTATCTGTTCAACCGCCTTCCCAGCTCCTTCCTGCCGGACGAAGACCAGGGTATCCTGCTGACCGCGATCCAGCTTCCCCCAGGCGCCACGGCTTCCCGTACCTGGACCGTGCTCGACCGGGTCAAGGACTACTATCTCAATAACGAGAAGGATTATGTCGAAGGCGCATTCGCGGTTGCCGGTTTCGGCTTCAGCGGCCAGGGTCAGAATGTCGGTATCGTCTTTGTCAGGTTGAAGGATTTCGATCAGCGCAAGACGCCGCAATCGAAGGCGCAGGCCATTGCGGGCCGCGCCATGGGCGCCTTCTCGAAGATCAAGGACGGCAGCGTCTTCGCGCTGGCACCGCCGGCGATTCCGGGCTTCGGAAGCTCGAGCGGCTTCGACTTCTTCATCAAGGATATCAATGGCGCCGGCCATGCCGCGCTCATCCAGGCGCGCAACCAGTTGCTCGGCGCAGCCGCCAAGAATCCGAAACTCTTCGGCACCCGTCCGAACGGCCAGGAAGATACGCCGCAATACTCCGTCAACATCGACCAGGAAAAGGCGAGCGCGCTCAACATCAAGCTCTCCGACATCGACACGACGCTGTCGACGGCCTGGGGCGGCACCTATGTCAACGACTTCATCGATCGCGGCCGCGTCAAGAAGGTTTACGTGCAGGCGGATAAGAATTTCCGCATGCAGCCGGAGGACTTCGGCCGCTGGTACGTCCGGAATTCCGGTGGCGACATGGTGCCGTTCTCGGCCTTCTCGAATGGCCAATGGACCTATGGTTCGCCGCGTCTGGAACGCTATAACGGCTCGTCGGCCGTCGAAATCCAAGGGGCTGCGGCACCGGGCGTTTCGTCGGGCGACGCCATGAACGAGATCGACAAGATCATGGCGAGCCTGCCGCCGGGCTTCAGCCATGAATGGACCAGCCTGTCCGCCCAGGAAAAACTCTCCGGCAACCAGGCAAGCCAGCTCTATGCCATTTCGATCCTGGTCGTCTTCCTGGCGCTCGCCGCCCTCTACGAAAGCTGGTCGATCCCGCTTGCCGTCATGCTGTCGGTGCCGATCGGCATCTTCGGTGCTTTGCTGGCGGCAACCCTCTTCGGTCAGTCGAACGACGTCTACTTCAAGGTCGGCTTGCTGACGACAATCGGTTTGGCGGCCAAGAACGCCATCCTGATCGTCGAATTCGCCATCGAGCAGCAGAACCAGGGCAAGAACCTGATCGACGCGACGCTGGTGGCGGCAAGGCAGCGCCTGCGGCCGATCCTGATGACCTCGCTCGCCTTCATCCTCGGCGTTCTGCCGCTGGCGATCGCCAACGGCGCGGGATCGGGCAGCCAGAATTCGATCGGTATCGGCGTCATGGGCGGCATGATCTCGGCAACCGTGCTCGGCATCTTCTTCATCCCGCTGCTCTTCGTCTCGGTGCGCCGCATCTTCAAAGGCAGGGCAGCGCCGGAGACCGCCAACCCTGACGTGGCGCATTAAGGCCTCTCCACTCGCTCTCTTGAAAGAGAGGACGAGTGGAGATCTCGATCAGGCATCGGATGTTTCGTCTTGATTTGCCAAATTTGTCATCAATGATTAATATGCAATCATTGATGACAGGGCATTTCTATGGCTAGTATGACGATCCGCAACATCGACGATCATTTAAAGACCCGGCTGCGCATTCGCGCCGCTGCACACGGGCGATCGATGGAGGATGAGGCGCGAGACATTCTGCGGGCGGCCTTGTCGACGGAAGAAAAGCGGCAGCCCAATTTGGCTGAGACAATCCGTCGTCGCATGGCTGCAAGTGGTGGGGTCGTGCTGAATATCGCTCCACGTGAACCAATCCGCCCGGTCGATCTCGATCCATGATCATTCTCGACACAAATGTCATTTCTGACCTATTGGCACCATCACCATCGCCAATGGTTGAAGCGTGGCTGGCCGCTCAGCCTTCTCTCGCCATCTTTACGACGGCAACGACGCAGGCGGAAATCCTTTACGGTCTCCGGCTACTGCCTGCGGGCCGACGCCGAACCGAATTGGAAGCTGCTATTCTCCCGATATTCGAAGAGGATTTCGCCGGAAGAGTTCTTCCCTTCGATAGCGAAGCCGCGGGAGCTTATTCCTTCATTGCAACGTCGCAGCGTCGGGCAGGCAAGCCGATCAGCCAGTTCGATGCTCAGATCGCCGCAATTGTAGCGTCGCGAGGAGCAACCCTTGCAACCCGCAACGTGTCGGATTTCCTGGACACCGGAATAGCTACCGTCAATCCGTGGGACTATCAGGGCTGATCCGGTCCTCCCATACACCGCTAAGCCCTCAAATTGATAGCGGAGATATTGGCTGTACCGAGGCTTCCGCCTTCGGCGACCACTTCGCATGCAGCTTGGCAAGCATCAGATAGATGATCGGTGTCGTGTAGAGCGTCAGCACCTGCGACACGACGAGACCGCCGACGATGGTGATGCCGAGCGGGCGGCGCAGCTCCGCGCCGGGGCCGGTGGCAATGATCAGCGGGATGGCGCCCATCAGCGCCGCGAGCGTCGTCATCAGGATCGGCCGGAAGCGCTTCAGACACGCCTGGTAGATCGCCTCCTCCGAAGACAGGCCGAGCGTGCGCTCGCCCTGCAAGGCGAAGTCCACCATCATGATGCCGTTCTTCTTGACGATGCCGATCAAAAGGATGATGCCGATGAAGGCGATGATGGTCAACTCCGTGCCGCTGATGGCAAGCGCCAGCAGTGCACCGAGACCGGCGGACGGAAGCGTCGAGATGATCGTCAGCGGATGCGCCAGGCTTTCATAGAGAATGCCGAGAACGATGTAGACCGTCAGCAGCGCCGCCAAAAGCAGCAACGGCTGGCTGCCGGACGATTGCGTGACGCTCGCCGAATCGCCCGCGAAATCCGCATGCAGCGTATCGGGCAGATGCATGTCCAGTACCGCCTTCTGGATGGCGTCGTTTGCGACCTGCAGCGGCGTGTTGAGCGCCAGATTGTAGGAAATGGTGACGGCCGGATACTGTCCCTGGTGATTGACCACCAGCGGCGCCAGCGTTCGGTCGACCGACGCGACGGCGCTGAGCGGCACCTGGGTTCCGCCGGACGCCGGCACATGGAGCTTCGAGATATCGTGCGGCTCGAGCGCATAATTCGGATCCGCCTCCAGCACGACGCGATATTGGTTGCGCTGCGTGTAGATCGTCGAGATCTGCCGTTGCGCAAACGCATTGTTCAGAGCCGCATCGATGGACTGGATGTTGACGCCAAGCCGGGATGCCGTGCTGCGATCGATATTGACGGTCGCCTGCAGTCCGTTGGGCTGCCTGTCGGTCGCGACGTCGGTCAGCTGGGAAAGGGCTTGCAGACGCAGCAGCACCTTGGGTGCCCACTCCACCAGCTCATCGTAATTCGCGCTCCAGAGCGTGAACTGATACTGGGATTGAGATTGGCGTGCGCCAGCGCGGATATCGCCCGGCGAAAACAGGAACGTACTGAGCCCCGGGACGGCCATGAGCTGCTTACGAAGCCGATCTATGACCTCGGCCGTCGGCGCCCGCTGCGACTCCGGCTTGAGCGAAATGAACAGCTGCCCGCGGTTGACGGAGCTGAAAAAACCGCCGCCGCCCACGGAAGAGCCGAGGCCTGACACCGCGGGATCCCGCGCGGCAATATCCGCAGCCTGCTGCTGCAGTTTGACCATGGCCGGATAGGAAATATCGGTTGCCGCCTGTGTCCCGCCCTGGATGAACCCCGTATCGTCCTGCGGAATGAAACCCTTCGGCACCTTGACGTAGAGATAGCCCGACATGACCACGCAGGCGATGATGACGAGCACGGAGAGTACGCGATGGTGCAGCACGGCTCGCAGCGTCCGGCCATAAAAGCCGATGATTGCGCCCAATGTGCCTTCGACGATCCGGCCGAAACGGCCGGGCGGGGCGTGGATATCATGCGGACGAAGGCGATGGCCGCAGATCATCGGCGTAAGCGTAAGGGATACGAGCGTCGAAACGACGATGGTGAAGCCGAGTGTCAGCGAGAAGGTCTGGAAGAAGCGGCCCACGATGCCGCCCATGAAGAATAGCGGTATGAAGGCGGCGAGCAGCGAGAGGCTGATCGAGACCACCGTAAAGCCGATCTGCTTCGCTCCTTCCAGAGCTGCTCGCATCGGCTTCATGCCGGTTTCCAGATTGGAATAGATGTTTTCGATCATGACGATGGCGTCGTCCACGACGAAGCCGACGGACACGGCGAGCGCCATGAGGGAAAGGTTGTCGATGGACAAACCGAAGAGCCACATCGCGGCAAAGGTGCCGGCCAGGGAAAGCGGCACGGTGACGCCGGCGGCAAAGGTCGGCGTTGCGCGTCGCAGGAAGACGAAGACCACGACCATGACGAGGCAGATCGTGGCAAGCAGCGTCCATTGCATGTCGTTGACGCTGGCATGAATCGTCGTGGTGCGGTCGGAAAGGATCGATATTTTGACGCCGGCGGGGATGAGCCGCTGCAGCTCGGGGATCAGCTGCTTCACACCGTCGACGGTGGCGATGACGTTCGCATCCGCCTGTTTGGTGATGTTGAGCAGCACGGCCGGCTTGCCGTCATACCAGGCGTCGGAGCGGCTGTTGCGCACGCCCGGCTCGACGGTGGCGATGTCGGAAAGGCGAACCGCCGTACCGTCGCCGCTGCGCACGATGATCCGCCCGAACGCTTCCGGCGTCTTCAACTGGCTGTTGACGGCGACGGAGAAGGCACCCCCTGCCCCGTCGATGGAACCGAAAGGGCCGAGCACATTGGCATTGACGATCGCCGTGCGGACTGCGTCGAGCGACAGGCCCATCGCGGAAAGCCGGTCCGGATTCAGACGGACGCGGATGGCGGGCTGGTCGGCACCGCTGACGGTCACCCCGCCGACGCCGTCCACCTGCGAGATGCGCTGCACGACCACCGTGTCGGCCGCGTCGTAGATGGCGCTCGCCGACACATTGTCCGATGTCAATGCAAGGATCAGAACGGGAGCCGCCGACGGATTGATCTTGCGGAACGACGGCAGGGTCGGCAGATCGCCCGGCAGGTCGGTAGCGGCCGCATTCAGCGCCGCCTGCACGTCCTGTGCCGCGCCGTCGACACTGCGGGAGAGATCGAACTGCGCTATGATGGTGCTCGATCCGAGCGAGCTGACGGATGTCAATTGCGTGACGCCGGCGATGGTGCCGAGATGGCGTTCAAGAGGAGCGGCAACGCTTGCAGCCATACTGGCCGGATCGGCCCCGGGACGGCTTGAGGAAACGACGATTGTCGGCAGGTCCACGGTCGGCAGGCTTGCGACCGGCAGGAAGCGATAGGCAACGATGCCGAGGATCATCAGCCCGATCGCCAGAAGCGTCGTCCCGACAGGGCGTTTGACGAACGGCTCGGAGATGTTCATGTCTCGCCTCCCGCCAATTCGTTCATCTCGGCGCTCTGCGTGCCGCTGGTGCGGCCGACGACCTTCGCGCGCAGGCGCTCGAAGGCGAGATAGATCACCGGCGTCGTATAGAGCGTCAGGAGCTGTGAGAGCACGAGGCCGCCGATGATGGTGATCCCGAGCGGAATGCGCAGCTCGGCGCCCGTGCCCTGCGCGAGCGCCAGTGGCAGTGCGCCGAAAAGTGCGGCGAGCGTCGTCATCATGATCGGCCGGAAACGCAGGATGGAGGCCTTGAGGATGGCCTCGCGCGGCTCGAGGCCTTCCTTGCGCTCGGCCTCGAGCGCGAAGTCGATCATCATGATCGCGTTCTTCTTGACGATGCCCATCAGGAGCACGATGCCGATCAGTGCGATGATCGACAGATCCTGCCCGAACAGCATCAGCGCCAGAAGCGCCCCGACACCGGCCGAGGGCAGCGTCGAAAGGATCGTCACCGGATGGACGGCGCTCTCATAGAGCAGGCCGAGCACGATATAGATCGTTACCACCGCCGCCAGAATCAGCCAGGGCTCGCCCGCAAGCGAGGAGGCGAACTCCTCGGCGTCGCCGGAATATTTGCGCTGGATATTATCGGGCATGCCGATGTCAAGCTCCGCCGCCTTGATCTCCGCCACCGCATCGCTGAGCGACGCGCCTTTGGCGAGGTCAAAGCTGAGCGTCACGGCCGGGAACTGCTCGTCATGGCTGATGACCAGCGGCGCGGTCGTAAAACTCGCCGTGGTGAAGGCATTCAGCGGTACCTGCGTGTCGCCGGCACCGGCGACATAGAGCTTGTCGAGCGATTTCGGGTCCGATTGATACTGGGGAGCCGCCTCCAGGATGACGCGATACTGGTTGGCCTGCCCGTAGATCGTCGCGATCTGACGCTGGCCGAAGGCGTCGTTCAGCGTATCGCCGACGGCCTGCATCGACACGCCGAGCCGCGAGGCGGTTTCGCGATCGACGCGAACGAAGATACGCCCGCCCCCTATTTCGACCTCGGAGGCGACATCCATCAGCTTCGGGCTTTCCTGCAGCCGCTGGACAAGCTTCTGCGCCCAATCGACCACCGTATTCGTGTCCGTACCCGTCAAGGTATATTGATAGGGGGCGCGGCTGACCCTGGTGCTGATCGAGATGTCGCGCACGCTCTGGAAAGTGACGTGGATGCCGGGCATGCCGGCAACTTCATCGCGCATCCGGCCGATGATCTCATCGGCGGAGGCGTTGCGTTCGTTCCGCGGCTTCAGCACGAGGCTGAGGTTGCCGGTATTGAGAGTGAGATTGCTGGCGCTGGCTCCGATGACGGAGACCACGCCGCCGACATCCGGATCCTTGCGCAGCCGGTCGGTCACATCGGCCTGGATCTGTTTCATGGTTTCGAAGGAAGTCGTCGGCTCGGCCTCGATGACGGCCGTGATCAGGCCGGTATCCTGGGCCGGCAGGAAGCCCTTGGGAATGACGACATAGAGCGCGATCGTCGCAGCCAGCGTCGCCACCGTGATTACGAGCATGAGCCTGCTGCGATCCACAGCCCAGACGAGGCTGCGCCGGTAGCCTTCGATCAGCCATTCCATGAAACGATCGGCACCGGCCAGGAATCCGCCCTCGTGCTCCTTAGGCTTGCGCAGGATACGCGCGCACATCATCGGCGTAAGCGTCAGCGAAACCACGGCGGACACGACCACGGCAATGGTGAGCGTCAACGCGAATTCGCGGAACATGCGGCCCACGATCCCGGTCATGAACAATAGCGGAATGAATACCGCAACCAGCGAGACGGTGAGCGAGATGATGGTGAAGCCGATCTCGCCGGCACCCTTCAGCGCCGCCTGCATCGGATTTTCGCCCTCTTCGATATGACGGGCGATATTCTCGATCATCACGATGGCGTCGTCGACGACGAAGCCCGTGCCGATGGTCAGCGCCATCAGCGAGAGATTGTCGAGGCTGAAGCCGGCGAACCACATGACGCCGAAAGTCGCGATCAGCGATAGCGGCAGAGCCACACCGGCAATGAAGGTCGCCGTCATCGTCCGCAGGAACAGAAGGACAACGAGAATGACGAGGCCGATACTGATCACCAGCGTCCATTGCACATCATGGATCGAGGCCCGGATGGTCTCCGTGCGATCGTTGACGATATCGAGGGAAATCCCGGCCGGCATCGCCTGCTTCAGCTTCGGGATCTGCTTCAAGACGTTCTCGACCGTCTGGATGACGTTGGCGCCCGGCTGGCGCATGATATCGAGAATGACCGCCGGCTGCCCCTGATACCAGGCGCCGACGCGATTGTTCTCCAGTCCCTCGACAACGGTTGCCACGTCCTTCAACTGCACCGGGGCATTGTTGCGATAGGCGACGATGACGGACTTATAGACGTTCGGATCGACGATCTGGTCATTGGCGGCAAGCGTGAAACTCTGCTGCGTTCCGTCGAGCGCACCTTTGGCGCCGGCAACGCTGGCATTGGTGATGGCCGAACGGACGTCCTCGAGGGCGAGGCCGTAGGAGGCAAGACGCGGTAGGTCCGCCTGGATGCGGATGGCAGGCTTGACACCGCCCTGGATGTTGACGTCGCCGACGCCTGAGACCTCGCTCAGGCGCTGCGCCATCATCGTATCGGCAAAATCGCTGAGTTCGCGGATGGAATAGCTGTTGGAGCGCAGGGCCAGCGTCACGATCGGCGTATCGGCCGGGTTCACCTTCGAATAGGTCGGCGGATAGGGAAGCGTGCGCGGCAAGGTCGATCCGGCTGCATTGATCGCCGCCTGCACGTCCTGTGCCGCGCCGTCGATATTGCGGCCGAGATCGAATTGCAGCGTGATCTGGCTGATGCCGAAGGCGCTTGACGAGGTCATGGAGGCGAGTGACGGGATTTGGCCGAGCGGCCGCTCCAAAGGTGCGGTCACCAGCGCGGCCATGGTATCCGGATCGGCGCCCGGAAGCTGCGTCGTCACCTGGATCGTCGGAAAATCCACCTGCGGCAGCGGCGCCACCGGCAGGAAGAGAAAGCCGAGAATGCCGCCCAAGAGCACCGCGACCCCGAGAAGCGAGGTGGCGATTGGCCTGGAAATGAAGAGCGACGAGACGTTCATTGCTGCTGCGTCGGCGGGGCGGACTGATTGTTCTGCACGGAGCTGCCGCTGGCATCCGCACCGTGCTCGGCACCCGCCGCAGGCTGACCATCCTGGCCGCGATGGCCATTATGACCGCCTGCACCGTCTTGACCCCCTTGACCGTTATGCCGACGGTGCGGCCGCTCGCCGCCATTGGCATTGTCTTGCCCCTTCTGTTCCAGGCCCTTCTGCGGATCGTTCTCGGCCACCGGCTGTCCTTGATCGTTCGGTGGAGGCGCGTTCGGCGCCGCCTGATCCGGATTGGCCGAAATCTGCACTTTCGAACCATCCTGAAGCCGCGCGAAGCCGGTCGTCACCACCTTGTCGCCCGCCGCCACGCCATCGGTGATGACAGCCAGCGTGTCATCCTGCTGACCCACCTTCACCGGCTTCATGGTGACGGTCTCATTCTGATTGACGATATAGACGAATGTGCCGTTCGGCCCGCGCTGCACCGCGCCGCTTGGGATGACGGTAACGCCCTTCAGCGTTTCCACGAGCAGGCGGGCATTGATGAAGGCACCCGGCCACAGCGCCAGCTTCTCATTGGGAAAATTCGCCTTCAGCCTGACCGTGCCCGTCGTGGGATCGACCTGATTGTCAACCACCGCCAGCGAGCCATTGTCGACCACCGTCTCGCCGTCGCTTCCCATGGCCTGGACGGCAAGCGCCCCCGTCGCACTTGCCGCATTGACGCGGGCAAGCTGCTGTTGCGGAATGGAAAAAAGCACGGAAATCGGTCTGATCTGCGACAGCGTCACGATACCGGTCGCGTCCGACGAGCTTACGAGATTACCGACATCGACATTGCGGATACCGGTGCGCCCGTCGATCGGCGCCTTGATCGTGGTATAGTCGAGCGTCGCCTGCGCGCTTTCTATGGCTGCCGCATCGGCCTTGATCTGCGCGGTATACTGCGCTACCAGCGACATCTGCGTATCGACCTGCTGCTGCGTGCCGGAAGCGCTCTTCACCATTAGCTGGTAGCGGGCGAGGTCGCGCTGGGCGCCTGCGAGCAGAGCTTCGTCCTGCGCCTTCTTGGCGACCGCCTGGTCGAGCTGCGCCTTATAGACGGAATCATCGATGCGGGCGATGACATCGCCCTTCTTGATATCCTGGCCTTCGCCGAAATCGATTTCCACGATTCTTCCGCTGACCTGCGCGCGCACCGTTACGGTGTTCAGTGCCTTCACCGCACCCACGCCGTCGATATAGACAGGCACGTCCGCCGTCTTCGCATCGGCCGCCAGCACCGGAACCGGGCCGCTGAACTGAGAAAGGCTACGCCGCCCGCCGCCCTGCCCGCCGCGGCGCTGGCCCTGAGCTTGCTGGGCAGGCGCTGCGGCATTCTGGTGGCCGAGCAGCCGCTCGGCAGGTCCAAGCCAGCGATCGCGGGTCGCATAGGCGCCGTAACCTACCGCGCCGATGACCGCCAGCCACACTACGACCCGAAACGTCCGAGCCATCCACATACCTTTCCTCAAAGCCTTCGGCGATCTGCGATCCGCCTATATCTATTGCGCGACTTTAGCTTGCATCGCGCCGCTTAGGAATTTGGTATGGTCATTAAATTTTGTCCATTTTAGCGTCACTTAGCGTCACAAACTGTTACATCGGACGAAAACTAAGGTTGTGGTTGCAACGCACAATACGTGCACGCGCGCCGGCCGCTACGCCGCATCAGAGCACGCCCCAGCCGCGATAGCGCCCGCGCCCCGTCATCTCGCGCAGGCCAAGCTCGGCCACCAGATTGAGCGCCCCTCTTGAGGTAATGCCGACTTGACGCGCGATCATCTTTGCCGAAACGATCGGCCGCGACAATACGATATCGATCACCTCTGGCAGGCTGCTGTTCGACCGCCTATCCTTGAGCCGCGACTCCATCTGCTGCCTGGCGAGCGAAAGACGGTCCAGCTCCTTTAGGCCGGAATCGGCCGAAAGCGCCATGGCCTCCAGAAAGGCCGCAAGACGCGTGGTACGGTCCGGTGCCCGCCGGCGGTCATGACGGACGGCTTTCAATCCGACATTCAGACAGAAGAGATGTGACGTGACCTTGCCGCGGCTGCGCAGATAGGCGCTGACCAGCAAGCCGCCGAGCCAGTGCTGCCGCAGCAGCGGCTCGATCCGCTCCCAAGCATCGAAAAGTACGGCCGCCCCTAGAACCGGCGGCAGAAGATCCGCCTCGCGGATGAGGTCGCGCCAGCTTTCCAGCCGTTCGTCCTCATCCCAATCCTCGTCGCGGACGAGCACAAGTGGATCATCGACATCGGGAGCCGTCTGCCGGAGCTCCGGGACACCGCCGTTCAGGATCTTGTCGGAGCGGGCGAGAATGGCATCGATCTCGGCGAAATCGACGCCGAAATCGTCCTGCTCATCCTCCTGCTCCTCCGGCTCCACGATCTCCGCGGATTTAGAGCGGGGGGCAACCGCGTCTTCGGCCTCGCCGACATCGCCGCGCAGCACGGCAAGGCCAGCCGTCTCCAGCCCCCAGGAAGGGTCGGCGCTCCAAAGACGCCGCCTGGTCCGCAGCACGGCGTGGGCGATGGTCAACTCGTGTGTCGGGGTGCGCGTATCCATGCGCGCATCGTGCAACACCAGATCCTCCACATGCACCAGCTCACCGCCGATCCAGAGCGCACCGGCGGCGTCGAAAAAGTGTCCGCGTTCGCGAAACCCATCCGCCACGGCATGGCGCAAGACGCGCTCGTCCAGCCGCGCCAGCATGTCCTCCGCCTTGATGATGGCGGGCAGGAGCGTCTGGATCGGAAGTGTGGTCAGATCATATCGCATTGGAATCGCTCTATCGGATCGGCCTTACGGAACTTATCATCGGCCCATGCGGTACGATAGGATAGGGCCTCTATCAACTGTGGACGACAATCACCATTTTTCATCTTGACCTTCCAGTGACAGGAAGGTTCATAAACCTGTCCAACGCCCGAATCCGGGCAATGGAGTTTGATATGACATTGCATGACGAACATGATCACAGCCACCACGGCCATGGTCATCATCACGATCACTCGCAAGAGACCGAGACGCGCGATCCCGTTTGCGGCATGACGGTCGATCCGAACGCAGGCAAGCCGTCGCTGGACTATCAAGGGCGCACCTTCCACTTCTGCTGCAATGGCTGCCGCGCGAAGTTCGAGGCCGCGCCGGAAAGCTATCTCACCGCCAAGGACCCGGCCTGCGGCATGTCGGTCGATCGCGCCACCGCACGCCATTTCCTGAAGCACGAGGGCGAAAAATTCTACTTCTGCTCGGCCGGCTGCAAGGCGAAGTTCGAAGCGGATCCATCGGCCTATCTCGGTGGCGACAGACCGGCTCCGACGCCGGTGCCGAAGGGCACGCTCTATACCTGCCCCATGCACCCCGAAGTCGTCAGCGACCATCCCGGCGATTGCCCGAAATGCGGCATGGCGCTGGAGCCCATGGGGGTCCCCGCAGCCGATGAAGGCCCAAGCCCGGAACTGGTCGATTTCACGCGCCGGCTCTGGGTCAGTGCCGTCTTTTCGCTGCCGCTGCTTGTTATCAGCATGGGTCCGATGATCGGCCTGCCCGTGCGCGACTGGATCGGCGAACCCATTGCCACATGGATCGAGCTCATCCTGGCAACGCCGGTGGTGCTTTGGGCGGCCCTGCCCTTCTTCCGCCGTGCCTGGAACTCGCTCGTCAACCGCAGCCCCAACATGTGGACGCTGATCGGCCTCGGCGTCGGCACGGCCTATCTTTATAGCGTCGTCGCTACACTGCTGCCTGGTCTTTTCCCGATGACATCCGGAGGACATGGCGAGAGCGTGCCGGTCTATTTCGAAGCGGCCTCCGTCATCGTTGCACTGGTCTTCGTCGGTCAGGTCCTGGAACTGAAAGCCCGTGAACGAACGGGCTCTGCCATTCGCGCGCTTCTCGACCTTGCGCCCAAGACGGCGCGCCGCATCAATACCGATGGCAGCGAGGTCGACGTGCCCGTGGACGAAATCAAGACCGGCGACCGGCTGCGCGTGCGCCCCGGCGAGCGTGTTCCCGTGGACGGCTCCGTCGTCGAAGGGCAATCCACCATCGATGAATCGATGATCACGGGCGAGCCTCTGCCGGTCGAAAAAACCGGGGGCGACGCCTTGACCGGCGGCACGATCAACAAGAACGGCACGCTTGTCATGCAGGCCGAAAAGGTCGGCGCCGACACGACGCTGTCGCGCATCGTCGAGCTTGTCGCCAAGGCGCAGCGCTCGCGCGCACCGATCCAGGCAATGGCAGACCGCGTATCCGCCGTCTTCGTGCCCGCTGTCGTTGCAGCCGCCATCGTCGCCTTTGCCGTCTGGGCCTTCGTGGGGCCGGAGCCGCGGCTCGCCCACGCGCTGCTCGCCGCCGTTGCCGTGCTGATCATCGCCTGCCCCTGCGCGCTCGGGCTGGCAACGCCCATGTCCATCATGATCGCCACGGGCCGCGGCGCACAGGAAGGCGTGCTGGTGCGCGACGCCGAAGCGCTGGAACGCTTCGCAAAGGTCGATACGCTTATCGTCGACAAGACAGGCACGCTGACGGAAGGCAAGCCCAACCTGACCGACATCGTCACGGCCGATGGGGTCGGACAGGCCCGTCTCTTGTCGCTCGCCGCCAGCCTGGAGCGCGGCTCCGAGCACCCGCTTGCCGAAGCCATCGTTGCCGGCGCCGAGGAACGCGAAGCCGGCTTCGTCGAGATTTCCGGCTTCTCGGCAATGACGGGCAAAGGCGTGGCGGGCCGCACCGGCGATACCGCAATCGCACTCGGCAATGCCGCGATGATGGCCGACCTCGATGTTTCGACGGAATCCGTGAAGGCAGACGCGGAACGCCTGCGCGGCGAGGGCAAGACAGTCATGTTCGTCGCCATCGGCAGCAAGCTGGCAGGCCTTATTGCCGTCGCCGACCGGATCAAGCCGACGACGGCAGCCGCGATCAAGGCATTGCACGAGAGCGGCCTGAAGATCGTCATGGCAACGGGTGACAACGGCAAGACCGCCGCTGCCGTCGCCAAAGAGCTCGGCATCGACGAAGTACGCGCCGACATGCTGCCGGAAGGCAAGAAGGCTTTGATCGACGAACTGCGGGCCAATGGCCGTATCGTCGCCATGGCCGGCGATGGCATCAACGACGCTCCGGCACTTGCCTCTGCCGATGTCGGCATCGCCATGGGCACAGGCGCCGACGTCGCCATGGAAAGCGCCGGCATCACGCTGGTCAAGGGCGACCTCAACGGCATCGTGCGGGCGCGCCATCTTTCGGAGGCGACCATTCGCAACATCAAGCAGAACCTCGCCTTTGCCTTCGGCTACAATGCGCTCGGCGTGCCCTTGGCGGCCGGCGCGCTCTATCCGGTCTTTGGCCTGCTTCTGTCGCCGATGATCGCCGCTGCAGCAATGAGCCTGTCCTCGGTCTCGGTCATCGGCAATGCGCTGAGGCTGCGGCTGGCGAAATAGGGAGAACAGGAATGAACATCGGTGAAGCATCCGGCCGTTCCGGCCTTCCGGCAAAGACGATCCGTTACTATGAGGATATCGGCCTCATCCGGCCCGATCGCGGCGACAACGGCTATCGCGACTATGGCGCCGACGATGTGCACAAGCTGCGCTTCCTGCACCGCTCGCGCAGCCTCGGCTTTTCGGTGGAGGAGTGCCGGCAGCTGCTGGCGCTCTACGAAGACAAGAGCCGCGCCAGCGCCGACGTCAAGGACATGGCCACCACGAAACTCACAGAGATCGACCGCAAGATCCGGGAATTGACGGAGCTACGCCGCACGCTGGAACAGCTCGTCCACGCCTGCCACGGCAACGAGCGCCCGGACTGCCCGATTTTGGAGGAGTTGTCGGAAGGGTAGGGTTGGTGGCGCTCCTTAGACGATCGCGCCACCGCTGCTATGGGGTATTCTGCCCTCACCCCAGGCCGGAGCGTAATTGCAATATGAGCTGGATCGGTACGGGAAGCTCCATCTCCCCTCGGAGAGAAGGAGGACGCGGCAACGACTTCAGTTCATATGCGACTGTCCTGCGCAGCGCGGGGAGAAGGCGGGGTGAGGGGCTATTCCCCAAAAGCTGCTGAAGCGAATGTGTGCGGCCAGTGCCTATTCTACCCTCTCTACCGCAATCGCCGTTGCCTCGCCGCCGCCGATGCAAAGCGAGGCGACTCCTCGCCTTGCACCCTGACGCTCCAATGCATGCAGCAGCGTCACGATCAATCGCGCCCCGGTGGCGCCGATGGGATGGCCGAGAGCACAGGCGCCGCCATTGACGTTGAGGCGATCACGGGCAATGCCGAGTTCCTTCGCAGCGGCCATGGCGACGACGGCGAAGGCCTCGTTGATCTCGAAGAGATCGACATCGCCGATCCTCCATCCGGTCTTGTCGAGCACCTTGCGGATCGCTGGGATCGGCGCGGTGGTATACCACGCCGGCTCCTGCGAATGCGTGGCATGCGCCTTGATCTCGGCGAGAATGGGCAGTCCCTCGCGCTCGGCCACCGAGCGGCGCATCAGGACAAGCGCGGCAGCCCCGTCGGCATTGGCCGAGGCGCTTGCCGCCGTAATCGTGCCGTCCTTGCGGAAGGCGGGCTTGAGCATCGGGATCTTTTCCGGCGAAACCTTCTGCGGATGCTCGTCCTTGGCGACGGTGACCGGGCCGCCCTTGGCCGTCACCGAGATCGGCGTGATTTCCGCTTCGAAAGCGCCGGTCTCAAGTGCCTTGCGGGCGCGCGACAGGGTTTCGACCGCATAGGCATCCTGATCGTCGCGGCTGAATTGATAAGCCTCGACGGCCATTTCGCCGAAATCGCCCATCGAGCGGCCCTTCTCATAGGCATCCTCCAGCCCGTCCAGCATCATATGGTCGAAGATGCGATCATGGCCCATGCGATAGCCGCCGCGTGCCTTGGCAAGCAGATAAGGCGCATTCGACATGGATTCCATGCCGCCGGCAACCGCGATGGAGGCCGAACCCGCCAGGATCAGGTCATGCGCCAGCATGGTCGCCTTCATGCCGGAGCCGCAGACCTTGTTGATCGTGGTGGCGCCGACGGCATCCGGCAGGCCAGCCCCGCGAGCAGCCTGCCGGGCCGGCGCCTGCCCCTGTCCCGCAGGCAGGACGCAGCCGAAAAGAACCTCATCCACCCTCTCCGCCGAAAGACCGGCACGTTCCAGCGCGGCACGAATGACATGCGCGCCCAGCTCGGGCGCCTGCAATGGCGACAGATCTCCCTGGAAACGGCCGAGCGGCGTGCGCGTGGCAGATACGATGACGACGGGATCGATAGCGGACATGACAACTCCTTGCGGGTTAGCAAACGATATCTTCAATTCCTTTGCTATCACGTTAAATGATGTTCGTCATCTAAATATCGCGAAGGCCACCTGCAGATGCGGTTGTCCTCACGGGAGATACACTTTAAGGA
>NZ_JAUQTZ010000010.1:0-69117 GCF_059803845.1 Rhizobium sp. UFLA01-1127
ATGACGACTATGAGGCACTTGCAAACCACATCATCAACGGTCTGAAGAGCCGCCTCGGCGAATAACAGTCATGGCGCGCGGCACACTCGTTCGCCGCGCGCCCTTTCTCGTCTTTCTCAGTCACCTGTCTCCGGCCGACTTTTCCTGAGCTTCCAGCGCAGCATTTATTTGCTTCTTTCGATGGCTGCCGTTAGTCGGAAAGGGCTCATATCCTCAAACGCGTTTGCCGCCGCTCACCGTCTTATCCAGAAAGGTCCATCCTTGTCCGCCGCATCGAATTCCGCCTTCGCCAAGACCTACTCCGGCTTCCTGTTCGACATGGACGGCACGATCATCAATTCGATCGCCGCCGCCGAGCGTGTCTGGGGCAATTGGGCGCGCGCTCAGGGTCTCGATGTCGAGACGTTCATGCCGACCATGCACGGCAAGCGCGGAGTGGATACGATTGGCCAGCTGAACCTGCCTGGCGTCGATCCCGTCGCGGAAGCGCTGAAGATCACCGAAGCCGAGATTGCCGATGTCGAAGGTGTGATCGCGCTGCCGGGTGCCGTCGATTTCCTTGCGTCATTGCCGCCGGAGCGCTGGGCGATCGTCACCTCGTCGCCCTATCGGTTGGCGCTGGCGCGGCTGGATGCGGCCGGAATTCCTGTGCCGCGCTTCATGGTTACCGCGGAGGACGTGAAGGTCGGCAAGCCCGATCCGCAGGGCTATATCCTCGGCGCGCAGCGCCTTGGCCTCAGTCCGTCGGAATGCCTGGTGTTCGAAGACGTCTTGGCCGGCGTCAAGGCGGGCGAGACGGCTGGTGCGGATGTGGTGGTCATCACCGCCACGCATTCGCATCCGATCGAGACCAATCACACCATGCTGCCGAATTACGAAAATGTTCGCGCGCATGCGGATGGCGACGGAAAATTATCGATCATCCGCAAAGGCTGACGCAGCCCGCTCCCTTCTGCGACCACTGCATGTCGCTTTCGCGCTTTGCAATGGGCTGCCGGCTCATTATGTATCTTGCGATAATATAAATTTTCGCGAAGATCCGATGACTCCCAAAGAGCTGAAAGCCCGATACCGCAACGAGCGCCTGGCGGCACGGGACGCCATTCCGGCGGAGGACCGTATCGAAAAGGGTCTCGCCATGGTGGTGCATGGCGGCGACGCCATCGATATCGGGCCGGGAGACATCGTCTCCGGCTTTCTGCCGATCCGTTCGGAAGTGGACATAAGACCGTTGATGGCGCGCCTGCGGGAGCGTGGGGCGCGGCTTTGCGTACCCGTAATCCTTGACCGCAGCACGATCGTCTTTCGTGAGCTCGTTGCCGGTGTGCCATTGGTTCCGGTTGGATTCGGAACTTCGGGGCCGGGGCCTGACGCGGCGGTGCTCGATCCCGATATCATGCTCGTGCCGCTTTCGGCCTTCGACAGAAGCGGCCATCGCATCGGCTACGGTGCCGGTCATTACGACCGGGCGATCGAGCGCTTGCATCAAAAAGGATTGAATCCGCGGCTGATCGGCATTGCATTCGATTGCCAAGAAGTGCCATCAGTACCGGCTGAGCCGCATGATGTCCGTCTTGACGCGATTTTGACCGAGAGCGGACTCGATTTCGTTTCGGAAGTGATTGGATAGCGAATGCGGCTGCTTTTTCTGGGAGATATGGTCGGCAAGACGGGACGAACCGCGGTATGGGACCGTCTTCCGGGGCTCGTATCCGACCTGAAGCTCGATTTCGTCATTGTCAATGGCGAAAACGCCGCCGGCGGCTTCGGCATCACCGAGGACATCTTCCTCGAAACGATCAATGCCGGCGCAGACGTCGTGACGACGGGCAACCATGTCTGGGACCAGAAGGAAGCCGTTGTCTTCTGCGAGCGCCACGACCAGTTCCTGCGTCCGGCCAACTATCCGGCCGGTACGCCCGGCCGTGGCTCCGGCCTTTACTATGCTCGCAACGGCGCGCGCGTTCTCGTTGCCAATATCATGGGCCGCGTTTTCATGCATCCGGAGCTGGACGATCCCTTCAAGTCCGCGGAAGCCATTCTCGATGCCTGCCCGCTGAAGGAGCAGGCGGATGCCATCATCTTCGACTTCCATGCAGAGGCGACGAGCGAAAAGCAGTGCTTCGGGCATTTCGTCGATGGTCGCGCAAGTTTCGTCGTCGGCACTCATACGCATGTGCCGACTGCCGACGCGCAGATCCTGAACGGCGGCACGGCCTATATGTCGGATGCCGGCATGTGCGGCGATTACGATTCCTCGCTCGGCATGGAAAAGGAAGAACCGCTCAACCGGTTCATTTCGAAAATGCCGAAGGGACGGTTCGAAGCGGCTTCCGGGCCTGCGACAATTTGCGGCGCCGGCGTCGAGATTTCCGACGTCACGGGACTGGCCGAAAAGATCGCGCCCTTGCGGCTCGGCCCGCGGCTTGCTGAAACCATTCCGGAGTTCTGGCGCTGATCGCTGGACGATAATCCATCATCCTCGAGGGATGACGCGATTGTGAGCAATTGCGTCTGATTGCCGCTGGACCTGTTTCGGGTCATGCCGCATCCTTTCGCCAATGTCTGGCTTGAAGGGATGGCATGATGCCGGGATTTCCTGTCCTTGCCGCGTTCTTCCTGATGATGATCTTTGCTTCGGGCGCGGCGGATGCCCAGCAAAAGCCGGCGCGTCCGGAGCCCAGCCAATGCCAGGCGATCGCGCAATCCCTGCCCAAGGCGACATTCGCCAGCTTTTCTACTCCCGGCCCCACGCTTGCCAATGACCCCGTCGATGGTGATGTGAAGATCACCTTTCTTGGCCACTCGACGTTCTTCATCGAAACGCCAGGCGGCGTTTCCATCGCCACGGATTACAGCGGCGCCTATCCGCCGCCGTATACGCCCGAAGTCGTGACGATGAACAAGGCGCATCCGAGCCACTACACTTTGACGCCCGATCCGGCGATCAAATATGTGCTGCACGGGTGGAGCGACGTGCCTGGAGAGCCGGCGAAGATCCATCTGACCGTAGGCGATACGTTGATCCGCAATGTCGTGACCGACATTCGCTCCTGGGGCGGCGGCATCGAGGCCAATGGCAATTCGATCTTCATCTTCGAGGCGGCGGGCCTCTGCATCGGCCATCTGGGGCATCTGCATTTCGAGCTGACCGACCAGCAATATGCCGAGATCGGTCGGCTTGATGTGGTGATGGTGCCGGTCGATGGCGGGCTGACCATGGGCGCCGACAGCATGAGCCGTGTCGTCAAGCGGCTGCGTTCATCGCTGATCCTGCCGATGCATCGATGGGGACCGCCGATCGACCAGTTCCTGGCCTTGTTCGGTCCCGATTTCGATGTCGGTTACGCGCCGACACCGAGCGTCACGGTGTCGGTGAAGAGCTTGCCGCGCAAGCCGCTGATCTATGTGCTCAAGGGGCTTTGATTGCGAGGAACGGTTTTTGGCTCTTCTTGACGGCTGATGTCTCGCATCCCCATTATCCGGCTTTTTACTTGAATGAAGGCCGCTTCGCTCTTATAAGGCGGCCATTCCCAACAAAAGACGTGAACAGGGGTGCCATGGCTGGCCATTCACAGTTTAAAAACATCATGCACCGCAAGGGCCGTCAGGACTCGGTGCGCTCGAAAATGTTCTCGAAACTGGCGCGCGAAATCACGGTCGCTGCCAAATCGGGTCTGCCCGACCCGAGCATGAACGCGAGCCTGCGTCTGGCGATCCAGAACGCCAAGGCCCAGTCGATGCCGAAGGACAATATCGATCGTGCCATCAAGAAGGCTTCCGGTGCCGACACCGAGAATTACGATGCGATCCGTTACGAGGGCTACGGTCCGGGCGGTACGGCGATCATCGTCGAAGCGCTGACCGACAACCGCAACCGCACGGCATCCAACGTTCGCTCGATCTTCACCAAGGCCGGCGGTGCGCTTGGCGAAACCGGTTCGGTGTCCTTCTCTTTCGATCACGTCGGCGAAATCACCTACAAGCCTTCCGCCGGCGATGCCGACAAGGTCATGGAAGCGGCGATCGAAGCCGGTGCCGATGACGTCGAAAGCGATGAAGAAGGCCATGTGATCATCTGCGCCTTCGAATCCCTCGGTGAAGTCGCCAAGGCGCTCGAAGCGACGCTCGGCGAAGCCGAAACCGTGAAGGCGATCTGGCGCGCGCAGAACAATGTGCCGGTCGACGAAGAAAAGGCCCAGTCGCTGATGAAGCTCATCGAAAACCTTGAAGACGATGACGACGTACAGAACGTCTATTCGAACTTCGAAGTTTCGGACGAAGTTATGGCCAAGCTCTCGGCCTGATCCCTTCCGGGTCTTTTAGAAAAGCCGACTGCAGCGATGCGGCCGGCTTTTTTGCTTGAGAGCATTTTCGCTTTTCTCCGAAATGCGAAAACACTCTATCGCGTTGGTTATTTGCGCAATTCCGGACGGAAAACCGCTACGCACTTTTCCTGGAATTGCTTTATGGCGCCGTCGCGCGGATAAAATCGTCGCGGAAGGCAGCAAGGTCCGGTGCTGCGACATCTGAGACAGCCCAGAAGACCAGCCCGTCCGCGTGCCATTCGGCAAAATTGTAGCCGTCCTTCTCCGCATTGATTTGGGCTCCTGCGGCGCCAGGCCAGATGAAGAGATTGATGACATGGCCATGCCGGCGATAGATCAGCGCCGCCACCACGCGGCTATCGAGATAATCCACCCGGCCGCCGACCAAGGGGAAGCCCTGCGCCGCCAGATCGACCACAGGGGGAGAGAAGTCGATCTTGCCGTTGAACCATGGTTTGACCGTGTGCTGGTCTGAAGTCAGCACGTCGGTCAGGTGATCGGCAAGCATCGAACGGACGTGGCTCGCAAGAAGCTGATCCTCGATCGTCTGGCTCTGCTGCGGCACGTTCAGCACGAGCATGAGGCTCGCGGCCAGAACAGCGAGCGAAGGCACGAAGCTCCATTCGCGAACCCATCGCCAAACGCGATGCCATGGGCTCTCCGTCTGGACCGCTGCCGTCGTCGCGCGTTTCGTCATGGCCTGTTCCAGCGAAAGTGCGGCCTGAACGCGGGTATGCACAGCCTCCGGTGCTTGCCATTTGACGCCTTCGCGTGCGGAAAGACGCTTGACCATCATGGCACTCTCCATTTCACGGGCACATTCTGGGCAAGTTGCCAGATGCGCCTCGAAACGGGCGGCATTGGCTGCGTCCAATTCGCCGTCGATGAAGCCGTGCAGCAGGTCTGCCCATTCGCTGTGATCCTTAAGTTCTTCACCGCTCATCGCGCCGCCCCTTTTTCTTCGAGGCTGCGCCAGACTTCGCCGAAATCGCGGCGGGCGCGGGCCAGGCGCGACATGACGGTACCGATCGGCGCATCGATAATGTCGGCGATTTCCTTGTAGGAGAGGTCCTCGAGTTCGCGCAGAACCAGAACCTCGCGCATGGCATCGGGCAACATGTTGATGACCGCACGCACCCGCTGCGTTTCCGATTTACGGATGAAGGCGGCTTCCGGCGTATCCTCCTCCGAGGCTGGCTCGGGAGAGGACGAGCCTTCCTCCAAATCTCTTTCGTCGGTCATCGGCTGTTCGTAACGGGTCTTGCGCCGGCCCTCCTGCAGCCAGGCATGATAGCAATTGCGGACGATGGTGAAGGTCCAGGCGCGGGCATCGCCGTCCCGAAAGCCGCTAAAGCCGCGATAGGCACGAAGATATGCCTCCTGCACGATATCCTGTGCGGCATCGGCGTCCCGGCTCAGGAAGCGCGCGAAATTATAGGCGGCGTCCAGATGCGGGATGATGGTGCGCTGGAAGCGGCGCATGGTTTCGTCGGGTGAGGAGATTGCGCGCTTTGAAGGCGCTGCATTTGCCGAAGATTCTGCCACCGTCATGAACAGGGCAATTGCATATGAAATGAGGTTGTTGCCGCAAGCACCTTCTCCCCGAGGGGAGAAGGTGCTTGCGGCGCCGACGTGCCTCATATGCGATCGCTCTGCCTTCATGGAAGCGGCATGTTTGATCGTTTTCGGTTCTGTGATGAAGGCCCGCAGGCGAGCCAGAAATCGCGCAAACCTGCTGATCGCGGTGTTTTGCAGCGAACGCCATGTCCATGGGCGGAGCTGGCCGCCAAGTATCATCGAACTCATAGGTCGGGCGTCTGTCATCGTGATCCCCGCAAAACGCCGCTGTGACTGTAAGCGTCAGCTAAGGCGCTTGCAATGTTGCCTGAAAAGCTAGATCGCGCTCGCGCGGGTTTTATTCCTGGTCGGATGAAAAAAGTCGAAGTCACGGAACGCGGAATGTCCGCCATCGCATCCGGTAATTCTCCCGCCGCAAAATAATCCATTGGACTTCAATGGCTTGCAAGAAATCTTCGGTCGGCGGGGAATAAGCACCCGTGACCGCCGATCTTCTTCCTCAGTGGATGGCCGCAATCGCTTGCGACCTCCGCCTAGCCCGAAAGCCATAACCCTGAGGAGATATTGCGATGTTTGATATGACCCGCCGCGCCGTTCTCGGCACGGCCGCAGCTGCGGCAGCCTTCGGACTGTCGGCGAAGCTCGAATTCATCCCGCAAGCCTTTGCAGCCACGCCGCTGGAGCCGACGGTCGGCTTCTACAAATACAAAGTCGGCTCGATCGAGGTGACGGCCATCTATGACGGCATCTGGCGCAAGCCGCATGATCCGGCCTTCATCAAGAACGCTTCCGTCGAAGATACCAAGGAAGCGCTTTCCAAAGCCGGCCTGACGACCGATTTCATGCCCATTCCCCTGACCGTTGTCGTTCTCGATATCGGCGGACGCAAGATCATGATGGATGCCGGCTCGGGCGTCGGCCAATGGCAGACCAACGCCACGCATCTGCCGGCCAACATGGCTGCCGCCGGCATCGACTACAAGAAGATCGATACGATCATGATCTCGCATTTTCACCCGGACCATGTCTGGGGCCTGATGGAAAAGGGGACGAATGCCGCCGTCTTCCCGAATGCCGAGCTGGTCGTCAACGCCGCCGAATACAACTGGTGGACCGATCCCGGCCGCGTCGACAAGCTGGCGGAAGGCCGCAAGGAAGCCGGCCGGCGCATCGCCTCCGTTTTCCCGACATGGAAGAATTGGAAGCTGGTCGAGGATAATGCGGAAGTTGTGCCCGGCGTGCACATGCTGGCCGCATACGGCCATACGCCCGGTCATTCCGTCTTCCTCATTGATGGCGGCAGCGAGCAGCTGATGGTCTCTGCCGACATCATGTATGTGCCGGCGCTGCTGGCGCCCCATCCGGAATGGGAAGGCGCTTACGACCAGGACGGCCCGATGGCCGTCGCCACCCGCCGCAGGCTGATCGATCGCGTCATTGCCGACAAAATCAGGATTTGCGGCTCGCATTTCCCATTCCCGGGCTCCGGCACCTTCGTCAAGGACGGCAACGCCTATGGCTTCACCCCCACCATCCAGGCCTGACCGGCCAAAAACAGGAGCAAGTACCATGTTCAGAAATGCCATTCTTGGGATCGCCGGCCTATGCGCCGTCGCCATCCTGCCTGCTGCCACCGCAGGCATTGCCTTCGCTGTCGACAATATGGAATCGACCGATGCGCCCGACCTGACTTCGGTTCGCGCCAAGATAGACGCGAAGGACTATGCCGGTGCGCTTGCCGAGCTTCGCGATATCGCCGAAGAGCATCAGCAGGCCGACGTCTATAACCTAATGGGCTTCACCCTACGCAAGACCGGCGACTTCAAGACATCGCTGACCTACTACACCAAGGCCCTGGAACTGCAGCCGGATCACAAGGGCGCGCACGAATATCTCGGCGAACTCTATGTCGAGACCGGCGATATGCCCAAGGCTCGCGAGCAGCTTGCCGCCCTAACCAAGCTTTGCCCGGCGGGATGCGAAGAACTTGAAGATCTGACCAAGGCGATCACCGCCAAGAGCACCAACTAGCGCACGACCTCAACCGATCCGGCAGCATCCCCTCGATCACATCGAGGGGATGCTGCCGGGCAGGACCGGAAAGCGTGTGGATCCCGACGGGAAGGAGAAAGGTCATGGAATTCGAAGAGGAGAATGCCGTTCTTGTGAATATGGCCGACATGGCACTGCTGTTCGGCCGCCTGCTGCTGTCGCTGCTCTTTCTGGAAGAAGGCTTCGAACTTGCCAGCAATCTCGATACTGCATTGGAGGCGATGGCAAGGCTCGGCGTCACCGCTCCCATCGCCACGGCAACGATCGTGCTGCAGCTTGCCGCCGGACTTGCCATTGCGCTCGGGCTGATGACTCGCCTCGCGGCTTTTGGCCTCGGCCTGTTCTGCCTGCTGACGGCGCTGCTCTTTCACAACAACTTCGCCAGCCATAACGAGCTGCTGCACTTCGAAAAGGATTTGGCGATTGCAGGCGGCATGTTCGCCCTGATCGTCGCCGGTGCGGGCAAGCTGTCGCTCGATATGCTCATCCGGCGTCATTGGAAGACGAGGCTCGTGGCTTGAGCCCGTCGATCGGCCGGTGAGCCGCGTATATGAGATCGGCTCACCGCATAGACTGCCTGAAAATCAGGAGATCTTCCTGAAGCTTGGAAGCGTCGCGAAGAATTCCACCGATTTCAAGCGCGCCTCGATGTCATGGATCGGCATCGATATGATGACTTCATCGGCTTCCGTGTCCTTGATGAATTGCGAAAGCTTCGCCTCCCCCGTTCCGGGCGAGCCGACCACTGCGTAGCGCAGCGTATTTTCCACGTTCAGCTTTTCCATCGGCGTCCAGAAATCATCCATGTCGCGGCGCGGACGCGGGAAGAGGCCGCGCACGTTGCGGCGGAGATTGACGAATTGCTGCTGTGCGGAGGTGAAGTGATATTGCGCCTCTTCGTCCGTATCCGCTACTGCGCCCATGATGCCGACCATCACATAGGGCTTGGCGAGCGTGGCCGATGGCGTGAAGCGCTCGCGATAGATGGCGATGGCATCCATCAATGCTTCCGGGGCGAAATGCGAGGCGAAGGCATAGGGCAGGCCGAGCATGGCGGCGAGGTGGGCGCTGTAGAGGCTGGAGCCGAGCAGCCAGATCGGTACGTTGGCGCCATGGCCGGGAACGGCAAGAATGATCTGGCCTTCGTCGGCGGGACTGAGGAGATGCTGAAGCTCGACGATATCCTGCGGGAAGCTTTGCGCGCCGGCATCGATATTGCGGCGCAGGGCCTGTGCCGTGCGCATGTCGGTGCCGGGCGCGCGGCCGAGGCCGAGGTCGACTCGGCCGGGAAACAGCGCTTCCAGCGTGCCGAACTGTTCGGCGATAACGAGCGGCGAATGGTTTGGCAGCATGACGCCGCCCGAGCCGATGCGGATACGCGAGGTCGCCGCGCCGACATGGCCGATAACGACTGAAGTCGCAGCACTTGCGACGCCGGGCATGCCGTGATGTTCGGCAAGCCAGAACCTGTTGTAGCCAAGCTCTTCCGCCTTCTGCGCCATGCGCCTCGAACTCTCGAAGGACTGGCTGATGGTGCTGCCTTCGGCAACGGGCGAAAGGTCGAGGATGGAAAAGGGAACCATGGCAAGAAACCTGCGTGGTGGAGGGGAGGGTCGCACCCACATGTAGGAGCGCTGCGTGCCTATTCCAAACCCTGTTGCCGCAATTTCGTCACGATGTTTCCGGCACGGCTCCCGCGGCCCAGTCAGTGCCCCGTTTTTGTTTTGTTCACATTTTGCTGGCACATCTTCCGCCCGAAAGATAGGTTGGCTTATGCAGAATACGATTCGCATCATCGGCATCGATCCGGGCCTGCGCCGCACCGGTTGGGGTATCATCGATACGCTTGGCAACTCCCTGCGTTTCGTCGCATCGGGAACCGTGACTTCGGATGGAGAGATGGATCTCGCGTCCCGTCTGTGCCAACTGCACGACGGGCTTGCCGATGTCGTGCACAGCTACCAGCCGGACGAGGCGGCCGTCGAGCAGACCTTCGTCAACAAGGATGCGGTGGCAACCTTGAAGCTCGGGCAGGCCCGCGGTGTCGTCATGCTGGTTCCGGCACGCGCCGGCCTGCCGGTATCGGAATATGCGCCGAATGCGGTCAAGAAGGCGGTCATCGGCGTGGGACATGGCGAGAAGCAGCAGATCCACATGATGCTCAAGATCCTGATGCCCAAAGTGGAATTCAAGGGCAATGACGCTGCCGATGCGCTCGCCATTGCTATCTGCCATGCCCATAACCGCGGCGCCAGCCGGCTGCGGCAGGCGGCATTGGCGGGATAGTTTGTTCTTGACTTGTTCCTGTGGTAATGATAATTCTTACTCTAAGATCGGAGAGTAAGAATGCGTGTGACATCCAAAGGGCAAGTGACCATTCCCCGCGACTTGCGTGAATTGGCTGGCATAGAGCTCAACAGTGAAGTCATATTTTCCGTCGAGGATGGAAAGCTGGTTGTTTCGCCCAAGAACGGTAAGCGGGAAATGGAAGATCGGCAGCGGCTCGATCGGTTCATGGCCGCTCTCAAGCGCTTGGAAGGTACCGGCGATCAAGATATCGACGCCGAAGCGCTGATGTCGATGACGCGTGACCGGTGAATATGGTCACCATCGTCGATACGAATGTGCTGGTTGATTTGGCGATATCCAATTCAACTTGGCATGGGTGGTCCAGCGGGCAGGTTCTTTCTGCTTTCAAGCGAGGACCGGTCGTCATCAACCCCATTATCTATGCGGAATTCTCGGTGCGCTACAGCAGTGTGGACCAGGTGGACGAACTGTTGCCGCAAAGCGAATTTCGTCGCGAAAACCTGCCTTGGGCCGCTGCATTTGCCGCTGCCGCGGCTTTCAAGATCTATCGTCAGAGTGGTGGGGGAAGCGAGCGTGTTCTTCCCGATTTTCTGATCGGTGCGCATGCCGCTATTCGCGGTTACTCGATATTGACACGAGATTCCAAAGGCTATCGATCCTATTTCCCGGCCGTTGAGCTCATCTCTCCCGAAACCCATCCCTGACGGACATCATCCATGATCGGCAAGCTGAAAGGCACAATCGAAGAGATCGGCGAAGACTATGTGCTCGTGGACGTGCATGGCGTCTGCTATGTCGCCTATTGCTCAGCCCGAACATTGTCGAAGCTCGGTTCCGTTGGCGAGGCCTGCATCCTTTTCATCGAAACCTATGTCCGCGAGGATCAGATCCGGCTCTTCGGCTTCATGACGGCGCTGGAACGCGAATGGTTCAATATCGTGCAGACGGTGCAGGGCGTGGGCGCCAAGGTGGCGCTGGCGCTGCTATCGACGCTGACGCCCGCCGAGCTTGCCAATGCGATCGCCCTGCAGGATCGTGCCGCCGTTTCGCGGGCGCCGGGGGTAGGTCCGAAAGTCGCCATGCGCATCGTGACGGAGCTCAAGAACAAGGCGCCGGCTTTTGCCGGCGATGCAGCCAATATCGGGCTCAAGCAGGAACTGGGAGACGGGGTTGCCGCAGCGCCCGTTGCCGACGCGGTTTCGGCACTCACCAATCTCGGCTATTCCCGCGATCAGGCGGCGAACGCCGTTGCCGCGGCGATGAAATCGGCCGGTGAGGGTGCTGACAGCGCCAAGCTCATCCGCTTCGGTCTCAAGGAACTGTCGCGGTGAGGCTTTGCACCTTCCGCAATCCTGACTATTGTCGCAAAGTCGCGAGATCGAGCTTCGGCACTCCTTCGTCAAAGAGTATTTTTGATGCGGCGGATGTGATAACGCCTACGGCACTGGAACCGCAAAGCGCATACCCGGAATGGAACCTCTGACATGAGTGAAGCCGCACGTCTGATATCGCCGGAAAAGCGGGGCGAAGACATCGATGCGACGCTCAGGCCGCAGTCGCTGGACGAATTCACCGGCCAGGCGGAGGCGCGCGCCAACCTGAAGATTTTCATCGAGGCGGCCAAGGGACGCGGCGAGGCGCTGGACCATGTGCTGTTCGTCGGTCCGCCCGGCCTCGGCAAGACGACGCTGGCGCAGATCATGGCCAAGGAACTCGGCGTCAATTTCCGCTCGACATCCGGACCCGTCATCGCCAAGGCGGGCGATCTTGCCGCACTGCTCACCAATCTCGAAGAGCGCGACGTGCTTTTCATCGACGAAATCCATCGTCTCAATCCGGCTGTCGAAGAAATCCTGTATCCGGCCATGGAGGATTTCCAGCTCGACCTCATCATCGGCGAGGGGCCGGCGGCGCGCTCGGTGAAGATCGATCTCGCCAAATTCACGCTGGTTGCCGCGACGACCCGCCTCGGACTGCTGACGACGCCGCTGCGCGACCGTTTCGGCATCCCCGTCCGGCTGAGCTTCTATACGGTCGAAGAGCTTGAGCTGATCGTCCGGCGCGGCGCGAGGCTGATGGGCCTCGGCATGACGGATGAGGGCGCGCGCGAGATTGCGCGTCGTGCCCGCGGTACGCCGCGTATCGCCGGCCGCCTGCTGCGCCGCGTGCGCGATTTTGCCGAAGTCGCCAAGGCGGAAGCGGTGACGCGGGAGATTGCCGATGAGGCGCTGACACGGCTTCTCGTCGACAATGTCGGCTTCGATCAACTCGACAAGCGCTATCTCAACATGATCGCAGTCAATTTTGGCGGCGGGCCTGTCGGCATCGAAACCATTGCGGCCGGTCTTTCCGAGCCGCGCGACGCGATCGAGGACATTATCGAACCCTATATGATCCAGCAGGGCTTCATTCAAAGGACGCCCCGCGGCCGGGTTTTGACCGCGATTGCCTGGAAACATCTCGGCATGCAGCCACCCAAGGATCTGGAGGCCGCGCAATTCCGGCTGTTCCAGGAGGGAGACTGAATGCTCGGCCGTCGCGCCTTCCTGAAGCTTTTCGGCGGCAGTCTGTTCGGTTTGATGGCACTCGGAGGATATGCTCTCGGATATGAGCCCGTCGTTCGCCTGAATGTCACCCGCTATGCATTGAGCCCACCGGGATGGACGCCCGGGCTGAAGCTCAGGATCGTGGCGCTTGCCGATTTCCACGCCTGCGAGCCCTGGATGACGGCCGAGCGCATTGCCTCGATCTGCGCTCATGCCAACGAGCTTGGCGGCGATATCATCCTGCTGCTTGGCGACTATACCTCGGGAACCAATCTCATTACCGGCCGTGTCGATCATCGCATATGGGCGGCAGAGCTTGCGCAGCTGAAGGCGCCGCTTGGCGTTCACGCCATCGTCGGCAATCACGACTGGTGGCATGACGCAACGGCTCAAAGAATCGGTCATGGGCCTACCTTCAGCCACCGAGCCTTGTCGGCCGTGGACATCGAAGTTTATTCCAACCGAGCCGTGCGCCTGGAAAAGGACGGGCACGGATTCTGGCTCGCCGGCGTCGAGGATCAGCTTGCTCTGCGCCGGAGCATGCGCTGGAAGCGCCCCTTTACAAGAGGACTCGACGATCTCGACGGGACACTGGCGCAGGTTATGGATGACGCCCCCGTCATCCTTCTCGCGCACGAGCCGGATATCTTTCCTGCCGTACCGTCGCGGGTGTCGCTCACCCTGTCGGGACACACGCATGGCGGACAGGTGAGGATTTTCGGCTGGTCGCCCTACTCGCCCTCGCGTTATGGTGACCGATATGTCTACGGCCATATCGTCGAGGAGGAACGCCATATCATCGTATCCGGCGGCCTCGGCTGTTCCATCGCGCCGGTCCGCTTCGGCGTTCCGCCTGAGATCCTCCTGATCGATGTAGGATAAGGGATCATGCCGAAACGCAAACACATCAGATTGAACGCCGGCCGCGCACGTTTCCAGGTACGCGTCGCAGGTCTCGGATTTCGTGAGGGACATGTCCTGGTGCACCGGGCGGTGCACGAGAGCTTCTGGACCTTTCCCGGCGGCCGCGCCGAGATCGGCGAGACCTCGGAAGAAACCTTGCGGCGGGAGATGATGGAAGAGCTCGGCGTCGACGTGGCGGTCGGGCGCCTCCTCTGGTCGGTCGAGAACTTCTTCCATTACGAGCAGCTGGACTGGCATGAGCTCGGCCTCTACTACCTGATGGATATTCCAGCCGAGTTTCCCTTCGATCCCAAGCGGATCGTGCATCGCATCGAGGATGGCGACAACGAGCTGGAATTCAAATGGGTGCGAGCCACGCGCGAGGCGCTGGTTGCGCTCGATATCCCGCCCTATTTCATTGCCGAGGAAATCGAGAACCTGCCGCTAACCTCTCGCCATCTCGTCTGGCGGGATGGCGATCTGGACAGCGCCTAGGGGGACTTGATGGTTGCTTTCGATCCGGTCCGCAGCTTTCGCAAGCTTGCCTATAACAACGCCTTGGCGAATGTCCGGCTGCACCAGGCCTGCGCGGCGCTTCAACCCGGCGAGTTCGAAGCCACGCGGGTGAGCTTCTTTCCGTCGATCAGGGCGACCCTCAACCATATCCTGACGGTCGACTGGTTCTATGTCGATGCGCTGGAAGGCGGCACGCTGGGTCTGAAGGCATTCGATGTCGAGGAGCCTTTCGACCGCCTCGACGAATTGAGCAAGCAGCAGGCGGACGTCGATCGGCGGCTGGTGGCCTTCTGCGAAGATCTGACGCCGGAGACGGCGATGCGGATCGTCGATATTCGACGCGATGGCCGCATCCAGCGAGAGCGAGCGGACGATGTGCTGAACCATCTGTTTCAGCATCAGACGCATCATCGCGGCCAGGTGCATGCCATGCTGGCAGGAACCAGTGTCGCGCCGCCGCAGCTTGACGAATTCATCGTTTCCGACGATGCGCGGTTCAGGGAAGAGGAATTGGCCGCGCTCAATTGGGACGAGACGAAGCTGATGCGCTGATGCCGTGGCGCGGCCGCGATTTTGCCAGCGTTTCTATCGTTTGCCGGAATAAGTCCTTTCCGCCGCCTCGCCAGCCGAGGGCATAGATCCTCGACGTATTCATGGTGCTGAGCGCGTCGTGAGCTGCAGGTGCCGGCAGTGCGTGAGGACAGCCCGTTGCGCTTTGAAGATTGCCCAGGATTTCGTGTGTATCGGTCAGAATATCCGATAGGTTGAAGGCCTCGCGGTCGATGCGGCCGGCTTCCGTTTCCAGCAGAAGACGAACCGCGCGGCCGAGGTCGCGGCCGTGAACTTCGGTTCCCGCACGGGAAGAAACCGGTTTGCCGTTCAGATAGTCGTCGAACAATTTGTCCCATTTGTTGGGCCGCAGGTCGCCATAAACGCCGGTTGCGCGCAGGCTCGCAGTCGCGAAGCCGGGCGCAGACAGGGAAAACAGGGCATGTTCTGCGTCGCGCTTCACCTCGCCGTAGAGCGTGTTCGGCTCCGGTCTGGTCGCCTCGGTCAGCTCCTTTCCGGCGATCCCATCACCATAGACGGCGCGGGAGGAAAGAAAGATGCAGCGGCGGATGCCGGCCTTTCTGGCGGTCTCGAAGAGTTTGACGGAGCCGTCGAGATTGAGCCGGCGAAATCCTTCCGGATCGTTGCCTTCGCCGCCGCGATATTTGCCTGCGACATGGCTGAAGGCCGCGTGCACGAAGAAATACGCGTCGTCGAAAACATTGCTCTGATTTTCTGCAGGATCGAGGCTCAGAGGCACGAAGGAGGTTGGCTGCTGAAAGAAATCTTTTGGCGGCGGGCTGCGTCCGCCGACCGCAACCTTGTACCCGGCAGATAGCAGCTCTTGGGCAATGTATCGGCCGACAAGGCCGGTTCCGCCTGAAATGAGGACTTTCATGCCGCCGCTTTCGGATTTGCGAGCGTGGCGATATCCGGCATGTCTCGGCCGGTATGGAAGCTATGCCACAGGTCGATCAGCGGCTTGAGCTGTTCGGCCTTGGGATGGTTTTCTTCCCAGGGCTTCTCATATTGATAATGCAGGATCGAGACGCTGTTCCAGTTCCAGAGCTCGGGCATGCTGAACCAGACATATTGCAGCATGTTCATGAAGATGGGCAGTCCGTGCCAATCCGGGAAGAAGGTCTCGAGGAAGGTCTGGTCGGTGCGCCGCCAGAAGACGTCGGGGCGATCGAGGCTCTCCAGCATGTGCTGAAAGGTCGCAAGCGACGGCTTGGCGACGAAGACGCCCGAATTCAACCGGTGGAAATCGGCAAGGCTTTCGTAGACGTTCGGCGCGGCGGAAAATTCCGGATAGTCGAAGAGCCGATCGACGTTTCGCAGCACCAGCGCATCCGCATCGATGAAGACGCAGGTGTCGTATTCGATCAGCTGCCAGAGCCGTAGCTTGCAGAAATTGTCGAGTGGCGTGTGGAAGGAAGGCTTGCGGCCCTTGCTGAAGGGAGCAGCGGCATGGAGGTTGCCGCGGGCATGCCGCTCGTTGAAGGCGTCCGACAAGGGAAGGTGCTCGACTTCGACCAGCCGGCAGTCGAGCGCAGCCAGCGGCGCGAGGTCCGCTTCACCGGCGCCGGCCGTATGCAATGCGACGATATCGGCTTTCGTGCCGGCATGAACGATCGAACGTGCCAGCGCCAGCGCGCCCATGGCGTAATTGGCATTCGTGACGAGCGTCACGAATGCCTGCCTGGCGCGAGGGCGGGTCCGCGGGCGCAATCCCTGCAGCATTTCGCTTCCCGGCATCATGACACGGACTTCAGCCTCTTGCCCTCCGGGTCATGATTGACCGTTGCGGCAAGATCCCTGGTCCAGGCGGAGACGGCCGGAACGCGCGAACGATCGACGCGGTAGGCGTATTTCCTGGCGACATCGACGATTTCTCCCAGCAGCCCAGTTTCAAGCGTGATCGGCGCCAGCCCGAGATCGAGGAACTTGTCGTTCTTGACGACGAGGTCGTTCTCAGGCGCTTCCTTGCGCGGATTGGGCAGGCGGACCACTTCCGCGCCGCTCATCCTGGCGATCATGTCGGCGAGGTCGCGCACGCGATGGGTCTCTGTCATCTGGTTGAAGATTTCGACGCGCGCCCCGTGGGCCGGCGGGTTCTTCAGAGCCAGTTCGATGCAGCGCACGGAGTCCTGGATATGGATGAAGGCGCGGGTCTGGCCGCCGGTGCCGTGCACCGTCAGGGGATAGCCGATCGCCGCCTGGATGAGGAAACGGTTGAGCACGGTTCCGTAGTCGCCATCATAGTCGAAACGGTTGATCAGCTGCGTATGCCGGCGCGTCTGCTCGGTATGCGTGCCCCAGACGATGCCCTGATGCAGGTCGGTGATCCTCACCCCGTCATTCTTGGCATAGAACTGGAAGAGCAGCTGATCGAGGCATTTTGTCATGTGGTAGACCGAGCCGGGATTGGCCGGATAGAGGATCTCCTGGCTGACCGTGCGGCCGTCGGCGGTATCGATGCCGACAGGCAGATAGCCTTCGGGGATGGCGGCGCCGATGGTGGAATAGCCATAGACGCCCATCGTGCCGAGATGCACGAGATGCGCGTCGAGATTGAGTTCGACCAGCGCGTTCAGCAGATTATGGGTGGCGTTGACGTTATTGTTGACCGTGTAGTTCTTGTGGCGGTCGCTCTTCATCGAATAGGGGGCGGCGCGCTGCTCGGCGAAATGCACGATGGCATCGGGGCGGTGCTCTGCCAGCCACTTCTTCAGAAGCTCGTAGTCCTTGGCCAAATCGATCAGGTTGAAATGGATGCGGCGGCCGGTTTCGGCATGCCAGATGCGGGTGCGCTCCTGGATCGAATCCATCGGCGTCAGCGACTGGACGCCCAATTCCGTGTCGATCCAGCGGCGGGAGAGGTTGTCCAGGATGTGGATCTCATGACCAGCGTCGGAGAGATGGAGCGAGGTCGGCCAGCCGATGAATCCGTCGCCGCCCATAACCGCTATTTTCATGAGATTTTTCCTTCTGCGCCGATCCGCTAGCCGGCACCATTCCGGATAGTCGGAGTTTATGACAATTGTTCAAAGCTTGCTTGATGGCAGAACTTCGGCCAAAGAGATGCCGGACATTCAAGGAGATGCGGCAAAGATGAACAGCCCCTTTCTGATTGCTGGGGAACTGGAAGCCGGAAGCCATCGGCTGGTGCAGCGAGTCTACTATGAGGATACGGATTTTTCCGGCCTCGTCTATCACGCGCGCTACCTGCATTTCCTCGAGCGGGGACGCACGGACTATCTTCGCTGTCTCGGCGTGGAGCAGCGCGAGCTCCTGAATGCCGATGTAGAGGGGCTGGTTTTCGTCGTCCACCGCATGGAGATCGACTTCAAAGGGCCGGCGCGGATGGATGACGTTCTGACGATCCGCACGGTGACCGAAAAGGCCGGCGGCGCCAAGATGGTGCTGTCGCAGGAGATCCGGCGCGGCGACATGCTGCTGATCGCAGCCAAGGTCATCATAGCCGTGATCAACGCAAAGGGTCGTCCGCGCCGCCTGCCGGAAAAGCTTGCCGCGCAGATGCTGACGGCATCGGAAAACGCTGGTTAGGCCGGGGTTCGCCGGCTCGCGGCTATGGCGGCCGCTTGCAGACATGCGGCCGTTGCGGACAGGTCGCTTGCAATAACTTGAGTTTTATGTGAAGGAATTCTCCACGCAAGCTTTGTCTGCGTTTGTCGCCGGTTTCGTCCGGTCAGTTCTTCCCTGGAGCCAGAATAGCCTTCGCCGCCGTTAAATCCTTCATGTTTCGACGCTAACATTCTTTTAACCATAATAGTGTCTTACTGGTTCTGTCGGAGTTTGTGCGGTGCACGCCTTCCTTTGACCAAATTTGACGGCAAGAAGGCAGTTGTAAGCTTGGAAGGCTTGACCAGGGCGTTCAGCGGCGGCTGCCAAACAATTCTTGTGAGATCACTTTTAGCCGCCCGGTCTAGCGCCGGGCGTTTGGATTCGGGGATTTTGGATCAATGGAACAAGTAGCATTGGCAGCGGCCACCACACCGGACATCACGCTCTGGTCGCTCTTCATGCAGGCGGGCCTGGTGGTCAAGCTCGTCATGATCGGCCTGCTGGCAGCGTCCGTATGGACCTGGGCGATCGTTATCGATAAATATCTAAGCTACGCACGGGCGCGGCGGCAGTTCGATCACTTCGAGCAGGTCTTCTGGTCCGGCCAGTCCCTCGAAGAGCTGTACCGGACGCTTTCCGAACGCAACAATACGGGCCTCGGCGCCATCTTCGTCGCGGCCATGCGTGAATGGAAGAAATCCTTCGAGCGCGGCGCCCGTTCGCCGATCGGCCTGCAGATGCGTATCGACCGCGCGATGGACGTGACGCTGGCTCGCGAATCGGAACATCTCACCGCCCGCCTCGCATCGCTCGCAACCATCGGTTCAGCCGGTCCGTTCATCGGTCTTTTCGGTACGGTCGTCGGTATCATGACCTCGTTCCAGGCGATCGCCGGCTCGAAATCGACCAACCTGGCGGTCGTTGCGCCCGGTATCGCCGAAGCGCTGCTGGCAACCGCCATCGGTCTGGTCGCCGCTATCCCGGCGGTTATCGCCTACAACAAGTTTTCCGGCGATGCCGGCAAGCTTTCGGCGCGCATGGAAGGCTTTGCGGATGAATTCTCCGCCATCCTTTCGCGCCAGATCGATGAGAAGCTGCAGCCGCGCCAGGCTGCTCAATAAGTTGCGGACAGAACCGGAGTAATTCACATGGCAATGTCTGTTGGAGGCAAAGGCGGCGGCGGAGGCCGCCGGGGCGGTCGCCGCGGCGGAGGCCGAGGCGGCCCGATCGCCGATATTAACGTGACGCCGCTGGTCGACGTCATGCTCGTGCTGCTGATCATCTTCATGGTGGCGGCGCCGATGATGACGTCTGGTGTTCCGATCGATCTGCCGCAGACGCAGGCGGGCGCGCTGAATGCCCAGACCCAGCCCATTACCATTTCGATCAAGGCCGATGGCCAGGTGTTCCTGCAGGAGACGCAGATCGACGTCGCCGAAGTCGCCGCCAAACTCAAGGCGATAGCAACCACTGGCTATAACGAGCGCATTTTCGTGCGCGGTGACGGCAAGGCGCCCTATGGCGTGATCGCCGATGTCATGTCGCGCATCCAGGAAGCTGGTTACAAGAATATCGGCTTGGTCACGCAGCAGATAACGGATCACTGACGAACCGACATGAAGCGCAGCCTTGCCACATCTGCTGTCATTCACATCCTGGTGCTGATCGGCGCCATGGTGACGCTGAGTGCGCCGGCGCCGCTGGAAACGCCGGAAAGCACGGCGATGGATGTCGATATCGTGACGGCTGACCAGCTTCAGCAGGGCGAGAAGAAAGCGCCGGTGACGGACCACGTCTCGCGCAAGCAGACCACGAAGCAGGACCAGGTCGCCAACGCGCAGAACGTCGGCGAGAACAAGGTCGATATCAAGAACCCGGTCGTGCCGACGCAACGGCCGGAGAGTGAGACTGCAGCCCTAGCGCCGAAGAAGGTGGAAACGCCTGTTCCACAGGACGATCCGCGCCCGAACGACGTCAAGACGATCGAGCAGCAGGAAACGGAAGCCGCGCCGAAGGAAGTTGCCGCCATTCCGCAGCAGAAGCCGGATGTGACGCCGACTCCGACGCCGAAGACGGACCCCACGCCGCCGACGCCAAAAGCCGATGCGACGCCGACCCCGCCGACGCCCCAGCCGATCGAGCAGGCTGAAATCCAGCTGCCGAATAATGTTCCGGTGCCGGATGTGAAGCCGCAGCCGACACCGCCGAAGGCCGCCGAGCAGAAGCCGGAAGTCAAGCCGACGCCCAAGCCGGAGACGAAGGTGGCCGAAGCAAAGCCGACGGACAAGACGACGACGCAGAGCACGAGCAAAACCACATCCACGGATGACGGCAAGAAGGACGCCGACAAGAAGCGTCAGACTCCAAAGGCCTCCAACAAGGGCCTTGACGATGGTCTTGCTGACGAGATCGCCAATGTCCTGAACAATACGTCATCCAAAGGCGGCGCTGCGCGTTCGCCCAAGCAGGCTTCTGCCGGTGCGGATACGCCGGTCACCTCGCGCGGTGGCATGAAATCGATGGGCGCCGGCAAGCTCAGCCAGAGCCAGCAAGACGGTTTGCGCGATCTGATCCAAAAATACTGGAACCTTACGCCCGGTCTTGAAGGCGCTGGAGACGTGCGCGTCAAGATTCACTTCAGGCTCGACAAATCCGGGCAGATCGTTGGCGAGCCGGAGGCGACCACGAGCGGCGGACCGGCTTCGACGCAGGCAGCCATGCAGGGCGCCGCTGTACGTGCTGTTCTTCGGGCGCAATCGGAGTACCTGAAGATTCTTCCGGCCGACAAGTATGAAGACTGGCAGGAAGTCGTCGTGAACTTCAGCGCAGCGGATATGGGGATGTGATGGAGGGAGCGCGGCTTTCGACGAACCACTGTCCCCGTTTCGGCCTGAGCTTGCTTACGGCCTTGGGGGTGATGTTGACTGGCTTCGTGTCCGCACAGGCTGCAAGCGCGACGCAGCCGCAAGAAAATTCCGCTAGGAACAGTCTCCGCGACGACGTTGCTAAAAGCTGGAATATCCCTCCGGGCATGGCAGGGGCGAAGCATGTCCACGTCCGGGTGCATCTCAAGCTCAGCCGAAGCGGAGAGATCGTGGGCGAACCGAAGGTTACCGCGGCTGGTGGACCCAAGGCGACGCAACAAGCTATGGAGGCCGCCGCTGTGCGAGCCGTGCTCCGGGCCGCTCCGTTCAAAAACCTACCAATAGATCAATATGACGACTGGAAAGAAGTGATGCTTCGCTTCGATGCCAGTGATCCAGCGAATTAATGCTGAAAGGCTTGATACATATGATCAGAAACTCCCTCGTTCGTCTCCTGCTGGTGCTGGCAGGCCTGACGGCAGTCTTCGCCACTCCGGCCTACGCCGTGGTCGAGCTAAACATCAACAAGGGCAACGTCCAGCCCATGCCGATCGCCATCACCGACCTTCTGTCGAATGATAGCCTCGGCCCGCAGATCTCGGGCGTGATCGCCGCCGACCTGCAGCGTTCCGGCCTGTTCGCTCCGATCAACAAGCAGGCCTTCATCGAAAAGATCACCAATCCGGATTCGACCCCGCGCTTCCAGGATTGGACCTCGATCAACGCGCAGGCGCTCGTAACCGGCCGGGTGACGCAGGAAGGCGGCCGCCTTCGTGCCGAATTCCGCCTGTGGGACACGTTCGGCAACAGCCAGATGATCGGCCAGCAGTTCTTTGCCCAGCCGGACAACTGGCGCCGCGTTGCCCATATCATCGCCGATGCGATCTATCAGAAGATCACCGGCGAGAAGGGTTATTTCGATACGCGCGTCGTTTTCGTCGCGGAAAGCGGCCCGAAGACGGCCCGCAAGACGCAGCTCGGCATCATGGACCAGGACGGCGCCAACGTGCGCATGCTGACCGACGGCAGCGATCTCGTGCTGACACCGCGCTTTTCGCCGAACCGGCAGGAAGTGACCTACATGTCCTTCGCCAATCAGCAGCCGCGCGTCTACCTGCTGCAGCTGCAGACGGGCCAGCGCGAACTGGTCGGCAACTTCCCGGGCATGACCTTCTCGCCGCGCTTCTCGCCGGACGGCCAGCGCGTGATCATGAGCCTGCAGCAGGAAGGTAATGCCAATATCTACACGATGGACCTGCGTTCGCGCACCACGACCCGCCTGACTTCGACGGCCGCGATCGACACGTCGCCCTCCTATTCGCCCGACGGCACGCAGGTCGCCTTTGAAAGTGACCGCGGCGGTAAGCCGCAGATCTATGTGATGAATGCCGATGGCTCCAACCAGCGCCGCATTTCTTTCGGTGACGGCTCCTATTCCACGCCGGTCTGGTCGCCGCGCGGCGATCTCATCGCCTTCACCAAACAGTCCGGCGGAAGCTTCTCCATCGGCGTCATGAAGACGGATGGTTCGGGCGAGCGCCTGCTGACCACCGGCTTCCATAATGAAGGTCCGACCTGGGCGCCGAACGGCCGCGTCATCATGTTCTTCCGCCAGCCGGCCGGCGCAGGCGGCCCGCAGCTCTTCTCCATCGATCTAACCGGCTATAACGAACAGAAGATCCCGACGCCGGGCTTCGCTTCCGACCCCGCCTGGTCGCCGCTGCTCGAGTGATGAAGCGGCTTGCCACTTTATCGCCGCAAAGTCCTGTGACTGGACCGCTTCACGACGATTTTAGGACATCATTAACCATACTCGTTGGAATCCGATTAACCGAACCCGGTTACAGTCTGGCAACCCTGATAGAGACTTAAGGAGAGACCGGCCATGAGCCGCACCGCAAACCAGGCCGTTGGCCACATGCAGAACCTCGCCCGCAACCCGATCATGATCGCGCTTTTCGTTGGCCTTTCTCTGGCCGGCTGCGCGTCGAAGAAGGGTCTGCCGAACGATGCCAATGGTCTTGGCCTGAACGGTGCCGGCAATGCTACTCCGGGTTCGCCGCAGGACTTCACGGTCAATGTCGGCGACCGCATCTTCTTCGACACCGACAGCACCTCCATCCGCACCGATGCCGCCCAGACGCTCGATCGTCAGGCACAGTGGCTGGCGCGCTACCCGAACTATGCGATCACCGTCGAAGGCCATGCCGACGAACGCGGCACGCGTGAATACAACCTGGCTCTCGGCGCCCGTCGTGCGGCTGCCACCAAGGACTACCTGGCTTCGCGCGGCGTTCCGGCCAAGCGCATGAAGACGATCTCCTACGGCAAGGAACGTCCCGTCGCCACCTGCGACGATATTTCCTGCTGGTCGCAGAACCGCCGTGCTGTCACCGTGCTGAACGGCGCCGGTTCCTGATAGGTCACACGACTGGTCGAATGCATAAAGGCGGCCTCACGGTCGCCTTTACTTTTTTGACCACACTTTGGCCGAACTCCGTTGCTTTTTGAGAGCAATTGTAAAAATCTCCTGTTCGAGCCTATGGCCCGAAGAATCAATGAGACAGGACGATCCATATGAGAAAACTTGTCGTGGCGAGCATGCTTTGTCTCGCCGCCTTTGCGGGTAGCGAGCGCGATGCTTCTGCCTTGTCGCTGTTTGGAATCCACCTTGGAGGCCGCAATGCCTCCACGCAGGCGGCCCCCGACAATGCGTATCAAAGACAAGCACAATACGGCCAGGCACCGGTCGTCAGGGTTCAAAGCAGCGACGCCGAAGTTCGTCTGCAGCAGCTTGAGGACCAGATGCGCCAGCTGAACGGCCGTGTCGAGGAAATGAGCTATCAGCTTCTTCAGATGCAGGAGCAGATCCGCAAGGCGCAGGAAGACAACGAATTCCGCTTCCAGCAGCTCGAAAAGCGCGGCGGTGGCGCGCCTGCGGCGGGCGGCGCGATGAAGAAGAGCGAAGCAAATGTCCCCGCACAGGGCAGCGGCGGCCAGCAGGACGATATCGCAGGCGTCATCACCGACTCGCAGAACGGCAGTGCCGTTTCGTCGCGCGGCAGCGGCGCGGGCAAGCCGCCGAGCGAGCTCGGTTCCATCCAGTTCGACCCGAACGGAAACCAGGTCGGCTCCTCGATGACGGGGGCCAGCAATGGCTCGGGTGCGGCGCCGAGCGCCGGCTCCAACACCCAGACGGCTTCGCTCGGCAGCGAGAACGATCAATACAAGGCCGCCTACGGCCATGTCCTGTCCGGCGACTACAGTGTCGCCGAACAGGAGTTCCGCCAGTATCTCGACAGCTACCCGAGCAGCTCAAAGGCTGCGGATGCGAATTTCTGGCTCGGAGAGGCGCTTTATTCCCAGGGCAAATATAACGAGGCCGCCAAGACGTTCCTGAATGCGCACCAGAAGTACAGCGGCTCCGAAAAGGCGCCCGAAATGCTGCTGAAGCTCGGCATGTCGCTTGCCGCACTCGACAACAAGGATACCGCCTGCGCGACGCTTCGCGAAGTGACCAAGCGTTATCCGAAGGCTTCCAAGGCCGTAACCGGCAAAGTTGCCAGCGAAGAGAAGCGGCTTGCCTGCTGATTGCCATGTCCGGTGACGCTGTGACCGGCGGCGCCACGGTTCTCTTGCCCGAGGACGCTGCAAGTGAATTTCTGCTTTCCCTATCGAAGCCTGCTCATATCCTGGTCGCCATTTCGGGCGGCAGCGATTCAACCGGGCTTTTGATTGCCCTTGCCGAACGGCTGCAATCCCTTCCTCACGAAGATGTAACTCTCAGCGCCGCGACCGTAGACCATGGCTTGAGAGCCGAAGCGGCGGACGAAGCGCGAGAGGTCGCCGCACTCTGCGCCTCGCGCGGTATTTCTCATTTTATACGGCGCTGGGAAGGCGAGAAGCCCGCGACCGGCATCATGGCGGCCGCCCGCGAAGCACGCTATGAGCTGCTTGCCGATCTTGCAGCCGAGATTTCGGCCGATGTCATCGTGACCGCGCACACGATGGACGATCAGCGCGAGACGATGGCCATGCGCAGCAAGCGCAGGCCACAGGGCGAGAGCGGTACCGGCATAGCCGATGCGGTGCTGTTTGACCGCCGCATCTGGATTGCCAGGCCGTTTCTGGCCTGCCGGCGGATTGGTATCAGAGCCTATCTTGCGGCGCGGGGCCTATCCTGGCTCGACGATCCAAGCAATGAGGACACGACGTACGAGCGTGTCCGCACGCGCGCGGATCTCGCTCGGCATCGGGCGGAAGCGGAGGTGCCTGCGGATGGTGCCGCCGATCGCGCGGTGCTTTCCGGCAAGGCATCCGCATGGCTGGACGCTCATGTGACCATTCATTCCAATGCGCTTTGCGTCATCGATCGATCCGCCTTCGCAGCGGAGGAGGCGATTGCCGCCTATGCCTTATCCTATATCGCCGCGGCTTTCGGCGGTAAGGCCTATGCGCCCGGGCGCGAGCAGATGCGGCATATCCTTGGCTTCATAAGGGCGGGGAATACCGGGCGGCGCACGGCAGGTGGCGTTGTTTTCGATCTGCGCCGGGAGGCGCTCTATCTGATGCGCGAGGGCCGCAATATCGGCTCGCTCTTGCTCATGCCGGGTGAAAAGGGGTGTTGGGACGGCCGTTTCGAGGTGCTGAATTCAGGGCGAACATCCATTCGCGTGCGTGCCTGCGGAGCGGAAGGTACGGCGACTTTCCCGCCGGAGCTGGCGAAGGGAGCGGTACAGCGCGCCAGGGCGGCATTGCCGTTGATCGAGGTCGACGGATCCGCTGCTGCGGCCGCGTCTGTGGTTACTCCCCATCTTGCACCTTTCGACCGCTTTTTGACACGATTCGATCTCACATTTGCAGATCGCCTTTCCGCGGCTTTTGGGCGCGAGGCCTATAGGCGGCTGCCGTTTTCGGCCCTATAGACGGAAAAAGCATGCGGCAGTGCGGTTTGCCTTGGCAAGGGCTTGGCGCAACCCTATGTTAGGGATCAAGTAATGCCGTCGCTTAGGCGGCGGAAGTTTCAGTGCTGGGGAGTTCGATGAACCCTAATTTTCGTAATTTCGCTCTGTGGGCAATCATAGCGTTGCTGTTGATTGCCCTGTTCAGCATGTTTCAGAACGCGCCGGCACAAACAGGCTCCAGGGAAATACCGTATTCGCAGTTCCTCCGGGAAGTTGATTCCGGCCGGGTTCGTGACGTGACCGTCACGGGCAATCGCGTCGTCGGCAGCTATGTCGAAAACGGCACGCCCTTCCAGACCTATGCTCCGGTCATCGATGACAGCCTGCTTGAGCGCCTGCAGACCAAGAACGTCAACATCGTCGCCCGTCCGGAATCGGACGGTTCGTCGAGCTTCCTCAGCTATCTCGGCACGTTGCTGCCGATGCTCCTGATCCTCGGCGTCTGGCTGTTCTTCATGCGTCAGATGCAGGGCGGTTCGCGCGGCGCGATGGGTTTCGGCAAGTCCAAGGCCAAGCTCCTGACGGAGGCGCATGGGCGCGTCACCTTCGATGATGTCGCTGGTGTCGATGAAGCCAAGCAGGATCTGGAAGAGATCGTGGAATTCCTGCGCGATCCGCAGAAGTTCCAGCGTCTGGGTGGCCGCATCCCGCGCGGCGTCCTGCTTGTCGGGCCTCCCGGTACGGGTAAGACGCTTCTGGCTCGCGCCATAGCGGGTGAGGCCAACGTGCCGTTCTTCACCATTTCCGGTTCGGACTTCGTCGAAATGTTCGTCGGCGTCGGCGCAAGCCGCGTCCGCGACATGTTCGAGCAGGCCAAGAAGAATGCACCCTGCATCATCTTCATCGACGAAATCGACGCCGTCGGCCGCCATCGTGGCGCCGGTCTCGGCGGCGGCAACGACGAACGCGAGCAGACGCTCAACCAGTTGCTGGTCGAGATGGACGGTTTCGAGGCCAATGAAGGCATCATCCTGATCGCCGCCACTAACCGCCCCGACGTTCTCGACCCCGCGCTGCTGCGTCCTGGCCGTTTCGACCGTCAGGTCGTGGTTCCGAACCCGGATATCGTCGGCCGCGAACGCATCCTCAAGGTTCATGCCCGCAACGTGCCGCTGGCTCCGAACGTCGATCTGAAGACGCTGGCCCGCGGTACGCCCGGCTTCTCCGGTGCCGACCTGATGAACCTCGTCAACGAAGCCGCCCTCATGGCCGCCCGCCGCAACAAGCGCCTGGTGACGATGCAGGAATTCGAAGACGCCAAGGACAAGATCATGATGGGCGCCGAGCGCCGCTCTTCGGCGATGACCGAAGCGGAAAAGAAGCTCACCGCCTATCATGAAGCCGGTCACGCGATCACGGCACTCAATGTCGCCGTCGCCGACCCCTTGCACAAGGCGACCATCATTCCGCGCGGCCGCGCGCTCGGCATGGTCATGCAGCTTCCCGAGGGCGATCGCTACTCGATGAGCTACAAGTGGATGGTTTCGCGTCTCTGCATCATGATGGGCGGCCGCGTCGCCGAAGAACTGACCTTCGGCAAGGAGAACATCACTTCGGGTGCGTCCTCCGACATCGAGCAGGCGACCAAGCTTGCCCGTGCGATGGTGACCCAATGGGGCTTCTCCGACGAGCTCGGCCAGGTTGCCTATGGCGAGAACCAGCAGGAGGTTTTCCTCGGTCACTCCGTCTCGCAGTCGAAGAACGTTTCGGAAGCCACGGCGCAAAAGATCGACAACGAGGTTCGCCGCTTGATCGATCAGGCCTATCGGCAGGCCAAGGACATTCTCACTTCGAAGCACGACGAGTTCGTGGCTCTGGCGGAAGGTCTTCTTGAATATGAGACGCTGACGGGCGAGGAAATCAAGGCGCTGATCCGCGGCGAGAAACCGGCACGCGATCTCGGCGACGATACGCCGCCGAGCCGTGGTTCGGCCGTGCCGAAGACCGGCGCGAAAAAGGACGGTTCGCTTGGCGCCAAAGGGGATGAACCCGAAGGCGGTTTCGAGCCGCAGCCGCGCTGACGCTAGAGCCGGATGATTTCAGGTCCGTTCGACCTAAAATCTGAATCCGCTCTGGAATCAAAGAAGTAGAGTGTGATGCCGTCCGAAAGCCGCCCACAGTTTTCGGCATCACGCTCTAGGAGCGATTGAACATGTAAACGAAGAGGCCGGTTCTCCTTTGAGTAGGGGACCGGCCTTTTTTTGATGGTTGAGGGTAACGAACGGAGGCTGAGGTCGCCGCTGCCCAGACCGACGATCGGATATCTCCATGCCTGAAGCATCCCCCATCCTCAGCTCGACGATTACCTGTCCGGTCTGCCGCTCCTCGGCGACCGAAACGATGCCGACCGACGCCTGCCTGCATCTCTACGAATGTAAGGGCTGCGGTGCCGTCCTTCGCCCGAAGGCAGGTGATTGCTGTGTGTTCTGCTCATATGGAACCGTTCCTTGCCCGCCGATCCCGGCTCAGACGGCCAAGCCGATCAGGGATGTGTGAGGACGGCCTCTGAACTGCAGTCCTGTCCATAGGCGCCACATTTGCGCTGACAGGCGAAAGGCTGGTTCCGTTTCTTGGGGAATTAGCTTTTTTAGTGCTTATTAATGGTAACGCGTTGTAATAGGCGTTCTCGGTAATTTAAGTGCCGAATTTTACAATGTGTGGCATGAGCCACAAGCATCGACACCTGCCGGTTCTCCCAATCCTGGAGCTGCGGTGCCGATGGCGCTGCATCTCCCGCAAGGATGCGGCAACGACAGGAGTGCATATGAAACGTCGCTATTTCGGAACTGACGGAATTCGCGGTCAATCCAATATCTATCCGATGACGCCTGATCTTGCCATGCGCGTGGGTATCGCAGCCGGCACGATCTTCCATCGAGGTAATCATCGTCATCGCGTCGTGATCGGCAAGGACACGCGCCTTTCCGGCTATATGCTGGAAAATGCCATGGTGGCTGGCTTTACCGCAGCCGGCGTCGATGCCTTCGTTCTCGGCCCTATTCCAACGCCGGCAGTCGCCATGCTGACGCGTTCACTGCGCGCGGATATCGGCGTCATGATCTCCGCCTCGCACAATCCGTATCAGGATAACGGCATCAAGCTTTTCGGTCCGGATGGCTACAAGCTTTCCGACGATCTGGAAATGAAGATCGAGGACATGCTCGACAAGGATATGTCGGAACATCTTGCCAAGGCGGAGAATATCGGCCGTGCCAAGCGTATCGACGGCGTGCATGACCGCTACATCGAACATGCCAAGCGCACGCTGCCGCGCGACGTCACGCTGCAGGGACTGCGTATCGCCATCGACTGCGCGAATGGGGCCGCCTACAAGGTCGCTCCGGCCGCCCTTTGGGAGCTTGGCGCGGAGGTCGTGACCATCGGCAACGAGCCGAACGGCACGAACATCAACCTCAATTGCGGCTCCACGAGCCCCGTCGCCCTGCAGAAGAAGGTGGATGAGGTGCGCGCCGATATCGGCATCGCGCTCGATGGCGATGCCGACCGTGTGATCATCGTCGATGAGACGGGCACGATCATCGATGGAGACCAGCTGATGGCCGTCATCGCCGAAAGCTGGGCCGAGAGCCAGACGCTGCGCGGCAACGGCATCGTCGCAACCGTCATGTCCAATCTCGGCCTGGAGCGTTTCCTCGAAGAGCGCGGCATGTCGCTTGCCCGCACGGCCGTGGGCGACCGTTATGTCGTCGAGCACATGCGTCAGCACAATTACAATGTCGGCGGCGAACAATCCGGCCATATCGTGCTGTCCGATTACGGCACGACGGGAGATGGCCTCGTGGCGGCGCTGCAAATCCTCGCTGCGGTGAAGCGCACGGGCAAGCCGGTCAGCGAGGTCTGCCGCCGTTTCGAGCCGGTGCCGCAGCTGCTGCGCAATGTCCGCATTTCCGGCGGCAAGCCGCTGGAGGACATTCAGGTGCGTCAGGCGATCGCCGATGCGGAAAGCGAACTCTCTCGCAACGGACGGCTGGTGATCCGTCCGTCCGGCACGGAACCGTTGATCCGCGTCATGGCGGAAGGCGACGATCGCGGCCAGATCGAGCGTATCGTCGGCGGGTTGATCGACGTGATCTCGAACGTGCGTTCGGCCGCCTGAGCGACCCAGGAAAAGCATTGCATATCCGGATCCATGGCCGTCTCGTCGAGGCGGCCATATCGCTTCCTGCGGCCGGATCGACGGTTGGTCTACTGGAACATTTCGCCGGGATAGGCGCCCCAGAGCTTGTCCTGTCTGATATAGCCTTTTGCCGAATGCTCCCTTACCGAAACGCGGCACCATGTGCCGGAGCAGGACTGGAGCGATACCAGTACGCGCGGCTGCAGTTCCGCGATTGCCCTTCCGGTCGGATTGGGATCGGCGCGCAGCATCGCATTCCCGGCCAGCCAGGGAGCGACCACGGCGGTGCGGGCGCCTGAGAGCAGGGCGCTGTGCATCCAGCCGGTTACTCCGGTATCGTCGCGGACCTGCCGCCAATGGCCGTATTCGTCGATGATCTCCAGCGGGAGGCCCGGCTTCATATAGATCCATTTGGTCGCATAGATCGTCGACGGTCCGACGCGCATGCGCGCCTTCTGAGCTCTGAGCGAAACATAGCGCGGGATCGGCAAGCCCGTTTCACGCCCTTTGTTCCATGCCGCGGCTGCGGCGACGGGCTTTACCGGCATGGGGCCGGCCAGAGCGGCAGAGCTCAGGAAGACGAGGACGAGGCCCAGGCAGACCCATATTTTTCGATGGCAAGTCAAAGACTTCCTCCTGAGTTGGCTTCCCGGCCTTCGCATTGTAATGGCTCGTTTCTTGCCAATCGGTTTAGAAGGAGGACGGCCGATGGTCGTGCAAGTTCGAAGCGTCGGGAGAACGAAGGAGGTGCCGTCAGCCGCATCCCATTCTTCTTACTGCAAAATTACCGATATCTAATATATTGGTGAAGTATAGATGCTAATAAATAGGGTAAATATTCGTAGTTAATCAGGTTTTAACTCCTTTTCATCATTATCCTCGTCATGTCATTTCGATTGGCAAGCCTCTGTGTTGTGCCAAGAGCAAGAAATTTGGAGCCAAAGCCATGATGAGAACCGTGATCGGCGCACTTGCCACTTTGCTTATCGGCACGTCGGCCTTTTCCGCTGATCTTTATACACCCGAGCCCCAGCAACCGGCGCCGGAAGTAACTGTTGCCCAATCCAGCGGCTGGTATCTGCGCGGCGACGTGGGCTACGCCTTCACGAACCTGCGCGGCGCCAACTACTTCCAGGGTTCCAATTCCAGCCTGGTCGATTTCGATAGCGCGAAGCTGGACGGTAATGTTACGCTCGGCGGCGGCGTCGGTTACCAGATCAACAACTACCTGCGCACGGACTTGACGCTCGACTATCTCTTCAAGTCCGATTTCAAGGGCTCCACGAAGGGCGATTGCGGTGCTTGCGGCCCGGGCTTTACGCCGACGGCGGCGACCTCGCGCGATCTTGCCACCCTGACGGCCTATAGCTTGCTTGCCAACGCCTATGTCGATCTCGGCACCTACGGGATCTTCACGCCCTATGTCGGTGGCGGTCTCGGCGGCACCTATGTCAAGTGGAGCAATCTGAAGAACACGTCCTGCTCCGACGCCAATCCGGATTCTTGCGATGGAACGGTCACGCATAACGGCCGCGGCAGCTGGCGCTTCACCTATGCACTGATGGCCGGTACATCCATCGACCTGAGCTGCAACCTCAAGGCCGATGTCGGCTATCGCTATCGCCACGTCCAGGGCGGCGATATGTTCGGTTACAACGAGAATGGCGGTCCCGGCTACGATAAGGGCCTGAACCTGCACGAAGCCCGCATTGGTGCCCGCTACACCTTCGGCGGCTGCCAGACAGCAAGCTACATGCCGCCGGCCGATATTCCGGTGCAGCCGCCGGTCTACAAGTAAGCAGTTCTTATCCAAGCTATTGAAAAGCCGCTCGGTTTCATCCGGGCGGCTTTTCCTTTTCATCTCCGCCGTTAAGCAATTCCTCGTGGTTTTAAAGCTTCATTAACCATGAATTCCCTATGGTTAATGGAATGAGAATGGCGGCTTTTCCGCAAAGCGCCTCGCTTGAGGGGCCGAGGCGGGGCGCAGAAGCCAGCCGGTTCGACGCGCGGGCGTCTGCCCGAGGATGGAAGGCGAGGGGTAATGATCCGTTTTGACGCTTTGGCGCTGGCCGCAGCGATGGCAGGCGTATCGGCGGGCATTGCCTTTGCCGCCGATACAACACCGCCGGAAATCAAGATGCCGGAGGTCAGCGTCACGGATGCCAAGGGATGGTATGTGCGCGGCGATGTCGGCTATGCCGTCAATGCCAGCCGCAACGATACGAAATTCCGCGCCTATGACCCCGCAAGCGGCGATTACAGTTCAAGCAGCTTTGATTCGACCCGCTTCGGCGGCGATTTTTCCGGCGGCCTCGGTGTCGGCTATCAGTTCAACGATCTGGTTCGTGCCGATGTCACCGGCGATTTCTTCAGCGGTGATTTCGATGGCCGTATCTCGAGCGGTTCGCCTTGCTCCGGCGGAGCGGGCGGCACGGCTTGCTCCACGAAGGCGCATTCCTCCTTCAGAGCGGGCAGCCTGATGGTCAACGGCTATGTCGATCTCGGCACGCTTGCGGGCTTCACGCCCTATGTCGGCGCCGGTCTCGGCGCCACGCGGGTTTCCTGGAGCAGCGTCAGTGCCCTCGGTTCCTGCGTCGATGCCGCATCGGGCTGCGCCGGTGCTGCCTCGGTCAGTGCGCGCTATCCCGGCGACAGCGACTGGCGCATGACCTATGCCCTGATGGCGGGTGTCGCCTATGAGGTTGCACCGAACATCAAGGTCGATCTCGGCTATCGCTTTTCCCATATCGCGGGTGGCGACATGTTCGGCTATTCGGCTGCAGCCGGTACCGCGGGCCGCGATGGTGCACTTTCGCGGCACGAAATTCGCGTCGGTCTGCGGATCACCACCTGGTAAGGCTGACGCCTTTCCGCTTTTCTTCGAATCGCGAAAAAAACTCTATCCTTTTGTTTTTGCGCAATTCCGGACGGAAAACCGCCCTTTTCCTGGAACCGCTCTAAGGCGTCGTCAGCACATAGGCGATACGCCGGAAGAAATCCAAGGTCCGGAAGATGTGAGCGGGTATGCGCCGCAACGCGGACGATTTGGCGGCGCGATAATCCCGGCGCCAGCCGATCATGGTCGTTCTTTGCAGCTGGCTGAAACCGGCAATATTCGTGCGTGTGCTGACGATGGATATCCGCATGTCCCAGCCGCGCTCCACGGCCACATCCCAAGGCAGCGACATGACGGCCAGCGATTTCACGATCTTTTCGGCACCGCCGCGCGTGACGAGATAGCAGGCAGTGGAGCCCTGCGGGCCGAAGAGGCAGCGGCCGACGATATCGCCCTTCCTGCTGCGCGTCATGGGGCGAAAGCCGTTCCAGCGGTGATTGACGAGCTTGATCAGGTCCGCAGTCGGGGCGGCTTCCTTCGCCGCCATGGCGCGTGCGAGGAAATCGATATCCAAGGCGACATCGTCTTCAATGATGACGGCCATCTCGTCGCCGCTGGCCAAAAAACGGTTCAGCGCCGTTAGATGGCTGCGGTAGCAGCCGTATTCGCCGGGCAGGATAGTGCGGCCGTGCCTGCGCCGGAAGCGATCGTGATCCACGTCGATCCACCGGTCGCGCGGAACGAGGGTGCCGTCTATGCCGTCGACGCGCTCGAATCGGAAGCCGAACTCATCGCTCTGCCTCTGGATCTCGGCCAGCCGTTCCGCTGCTCGGTCGATATTGATAAGATAGACCGGCATGGTCTGTGCGGGTGTGAAAGAGATTTCGGCGAGTGCAGTTGGAGGCATCGAGCACACTTGTAATTTCCATCGGCGCATCAGCGGGCGCCAGGCCTTATATGTTTACGCATCGACACGGAAACCAGCTTTTATGGGGCTATTTTGGTTTAGTTGCATTGCGCGTGCCTTGCATCCCATCAAAATTTCCGCACGAGTTCGTGATGGAGTGCTGCCCATGTATTTTCCTGTTGCGCTCGCGGGCAGCTTCCAATATATCCGGCGGCGGGACACTCCTCCCCAACGAGGAGCTTTCTATCTGAGAGGATAGCATCATGACTAAGCTCGCCAAGCCGGACATCCGTCCGAATAATACCCATTTCTCTTCTGGTCCATGCTCGAAGCGCCCCGGTTGGACGCTTAACGCTCTTTCCGATGCGGCTCTTGGCCGTTCGCACCGCGCGAAGGTCGGCAAGGCAAAGCTGAAGCAGGCCATCGATCTTACCCGCGAAATTCTGGAAGTTCCGGCGGATTATCGCATCGGCATCGTTCCGGCTTCCGACACCGGCGCCGTCGAAATGGCGCTCTGGTCGCTGCTCGGCGAACGCGGCGTCGACATGCTCGCCTGGGAAAGCTTCGGTGCCGGCTGGGTGACCGACGTCGTCAAGCAGCTGAAGCTCAAGGATGTCCGCAAGCTCGAAGCCGCCTATGGCGAGCTGCCCGATCTTTCCGCCGTCGATTTCGACCGCGACGTGGTCTTCACCTGGAATGGCACCACCTCGGGCGTGCGCGTTCCGAACGGCGATTTCATCCCGGCCGACCGCAAGGGCCTGACGATCTGCGACGCGACGTCGGCCGCCTTCGCTCAGAACCTCGATTTTGCCAAACTCGACGTCGTCACCTTCTCCTGGCAGAAGGTCCTGGGCGGTGAGGGCGCGCATGGCGTCATCATCCTGTCGCCCCGCGCCGTCGAGCGCCTGATGACCTATCAGCCGGCCTGGCCGCTGCCGAAGATCTTCCGCATGACTAGCGGCGGCAAGCTGATCGAAGGCATCTTCACCGGCGAGACGATCAACACGCCGTCGATGCTCTGCGTCGAAGACTATATCGACGCTCTCCTGTGGGCGAAGGAACTCGGTGGCCTGAAGGCACTGATCGGCCGCGCCGATGCCAACGCCAAGGTCATCCACGACTTCGTTGCCGCCAACGGCTGGATCGCCAATCTTGCCGTCAAGGCCGAGACGGAATCCAACACCTCCGTCTGCCTGAAGATCGTCGACAAGGATGTCGTCGCTCTCGATGCCGACGGTCAGGCGAATTTCGCCAAGGGCTTGGTAGCGCTGCTTGAGAAGGAAGGCGTCGCCTATGACGTCGGTCACTACCGCGACGCTCCATCGGGCCTGCGTATCTGGGCCGGTGCGACGATCGAAGCTTCCGACATGCAGAAGCTGATGCCCTGGCTCGCCTGGGCTTTTGAAACGCAGAAGGCGACGCTCTCCCAGGCTGCTGTCTGAGGTTTGAAGCGTTTACGGCTCCGCCAACGGGCGGAGCCCGGCATTCCGAACTTATTCTTAGCTGATCTTTTCAGGAGGCCTCCATGGCACCTCGCGTTCTCGTGTCCGACGAATTGTCGGAAACCGCCGTCCAGATCTTCCGCGATCGCGGCGTCGAAGTCGATTTCCAGCCGCAACTCGGCAAGGACAAGGACAAGCTGTTCGAAATCATCGGCCGGTATGACGGCCTTGCCATCCGTTCCGCCACCAAGGTGACGGAGAAGATCATCGAAGCGGCCAAGAATCTCAAGGTCGTCGGCCGGGCCGGCATCGGCGTCGACAATGTCGACATCCCGGCTGCCTCGCGCCGCGGTATCATCGTCATGAACACGCCGTTCGGCAATTCGATCACCACGGCCGAGCATGCTATCGCCCTGATGTTCGCGGTTGCCCGCCAGCTTCCGGCTGCCGACAGCTCGACACAGGCCGGCAAATGGGAAAAGTCGAAATTCATGGGGGTCGAAATCACCGGCAAGACGCTCGGCGTCATCGGCGCCGGCAATATCGGCTCCATCGTGATCGCCCGTGCTCTCGGCCTGAAGATGCATGTCGCTGCCTACGACCCGTTCCTGTCGAAGGAGCGTGCCGAGGAAATGGGTGTGACCAAGGTCGAGCTCGACGAGCTTTTCGCCCGCGCCGATTTCATCACGCTGCATGTGCCGCTGACCGATAAGACCCGCAATATCATCGACGCCAGCGCCATCGCCAAGATGAAGGAAGGTGTGCGCATCATCAACTGCGCCCGCGGTGGTCTCGTCGATGAGGCAGCCCTTGCCGCCGCCATCAAGTCTGGCCACGTTGCCGGTGCCGCCTTCGACGTCTTCGAGGTCGAGCCGGCCAAGGAAAGCCCGCTCTTCGGCCTGCCGAATGTCGTCTGCACGCCGCATCTCGGCGCCTCGACGACGGAAGCCCAGGAGAATGTCGCTCTCCAGGTCGCCGAGCAAATGTCGGACTACCTCATGAAGGGCGCCGTCTCCAACGCCATCAACATGCCCTCGATCACCGCTGAAGAAGCGCCGATCCTGAAGCCGTTCATCAAGCTTGCCGATGTTCTCGGCGCTTTCGTCGGCCAGGTCACGGACGATCCGATCAAGGAAATCGAGATTCTCTACGACGGCGTGACGGCCGGCATGAATACGAAGGCTCTGACGAGCGCGCTGCTCGCCGGTCTGATCCGCAATCAGGTTGCCGACGTCAACATGGTTTCGGCACCGATCATGATCAAGGAAAAGGGCATCGTGCTTGCCGAAGTCAAGCGCGACAAGACCGGCGTCTATGACGGCTACATCAAGCTGACCGTCACGACGGACAGCATGACACGCTCCGTTGCCGGCACCGTCTTCTCGGACGGCAAGCCGCGCTTCATCCAGATCAAGGGCATCAACCTCGACGCCGATGTCGGCAACCATATGGTCTATATCGCCAATACCGACGTTCCCGGCATGATCGGCTTCATCGGCACGACGCTCGGCTCTGCCGGCGTCAACATCGCCAACTTCCAGCTCGGCCGCGACAAGCAGGGCGGAGATGCCATCGCGCTTCTCTATGTCGACGGTGCGATCAGCGACGATGTGCTTGCCAAGCTGACGGCACATCAGGCGATCCGTCAGGCAAAGCCGCTGGTGTTCAACGTCGATTAGAGCCGGATGATTTTAGGTCTGTTCGACCTAGAGCAATTCCAGGAAAAGTGCGCAGCGGTTTTCCGTCCGGAATTGCGCAAAAACAAGGAGATAGAGCGGTTCAGAGATTCCGTGAAAAACTGAACCGCTCTAAAATCTGAATCCGCGCTAGAAATAAAGAAGTAGAGCATGATGCCGTCCGAAAACCGATCACACTTTTCGGCATCATGCTCTGAGCCTGTCTGCCCTGATGCAGGGCGGCAGCCATAGAGTTCGCTCCTCCCAAGAGCCAATCCGAAAGCCCGACGCGACGCGAGTTGCGCCGGGCTTTCTTCGTGGTTGTGAGGGTTGTGGATAAGCCCGGTCCGCAGACTATCGGGGGCAACGAAACGCGCCTATCTCTATGTCATGGAGGCTTTGCGGAAGAACATTCTCGGGGAAGGGATGGGCACGCCGATCGAATGGCTGGCGAAGCCGGTCTCGGTGGCGATCGTGCTGTTTGCACGGGCCATCACTGCCGTTCGGGCGATCTGGCCCGAGAGCGGCATGCAAACCCGCCGCTGCGTCTACTTCGCCAACCATTCCAGCCATGGTGACTTCATTCTGATCTGGACTGTTCTGCCGCCTCGATTGCGCCGGCGCCTGCGCCCGGTGGCGGGCGCGGATTATTGGCTGAAATCGACGCTGAACAGCTTCATCGGCCGGGATGTTTTCAACGCCGTGCTGATCGAGCGGGATCGCGAAGCGCGCAAGGAAGATCCGGTTACGCAGATGACGCAGGCGCTCGACGCCGGCTCGTCGCTGATCCTGTTTCCGGAAGGCACCCGCAATCTGACCGAACAGCTACTGCAGCCTTTCAAGAGCGGGCTTTTCCACCTTGCGCAGGCGCGCCCTGATATCGATCTCGTTCCCGTCTGGATCGACAATCTCAATCGCGTCATGCCCAAGGGCGAGTTCGTGCCTATTCCATTGATCTGCACTGTCAGCTTCGGCGAGCTGCTGCATATCGGTGAGGCAGAGGAGAAGGCGGAGTTTTTGGCGAGAGCCGAAGCGGCACTCCTGGCGCTTGCGCCGAAACGGGCGGGAGATTGAGCATGGAGGCAGCAAGCGCCGATCTCATTCATCTCGTCCTGGGCATTTTCGGCGTCCTGATCGTTGCCTCGATCATCGGCTATGTGCTGGAACGGCGCCTGTCGCCCGACGGATCGAACGCGGCGATCGAAAACCTGAATGCGCGCATCAAGGCCTGGTGGATGATGGTGGTGCTGATCGGCATCGCCTTCATTGCCGGCCGTGCCGGCGTCATTCTGCTCTTCGCTTTCTGTTCCTTTGCGGCGCTGCGCGAGTTCGTGACGCTGATCAATACGAAGCGGGCAGACCATTGGGCGCTTGCCGCTGCCTTCTTCGTGGCCTTGCCGGTGCAATATTACCTGCTTTGGGCGGAGCAGTACGGCATCTATTCGATCTTCATTCCCGTCTACGCCTTCCTCTTCATGCCGATCATCGCGGTGCTGCGTGGCGACACAGAACGCTTTCTGGTACGGATCGCCGAGGTGCAATGGGCACTGATGATCTGCGTCTTCTGCGCCTCGCATGTGCCGGCGCTGCTGACGCTGCATATTCCTGGCTACGAGGGCCGCAATGTGCTGCTGATCGCCTTCCTGGTGATCGTCGTGCAGCTCAGCGACGTGCTGCAATATGTCTGGGGCAAGCTCTTCGGCAAAACGAAGATCGCACCACGGCTGTCGCCGTCGAAGACGGTGGAGGGCTTCGTCGGCGGCGTCATCAGCGCCTCGCTGATCGGGGCGGCACTCTGGTGGGTGACGCCGTTCACGTCGCTGGAAGCCGGGCTTCTCGCCTTCGTCATTACGCTCATGGGCTTTTTCGGCGGGCTTGTGATGTCGGCGATCAAGCGGGATCGCGGCGTCAAGGATTGGGGGCATCTGATCGAGGGGCATGGCGGGCTGATCGATCGGCTGGATTCGGTCGTTTTCTCCGCGCCGATCTTCTTCCATCTCGTACGCTACTGGTGGTCGCTGACATGAGAGGAAAGCTGAAAGCGCTTGCCGGCAGCAGCATCGTGCATGTGCTTTTCGCCTTCCTTGCCATGGGCGGCTGGGCCGTTTTCGCCAATCGCATGCATCCGATGCCGAGGCCACTGATCGTGGGCTTCGTGCAGGGCGTGCTTTCCGGCTGCCTGACGCTGTTCCTGAAATCTGTGGTCGAAGCTTTGTCGCGGCGGTTCGGCGGCTTCACACGTCTTTGGGCGCCGCCGCTGATCGCCTGCCTGGGTTCGGCAACGATCCTGGTCGTCATCCATGCGCTGAGCGGCACGCCCGAAATCCTGAAGACCATTGCCGTGCCGCTGCTGGTCTCCTCCAGCTATGCGGCGATCTATAATTACTCGATATCGGGCGGGAGGTTGCGAAACCATGAGAGGTGAGGGGCCATGACAGGCAAGGGCCAGGCAGACAAAAGAGCCGGCGACAGGCGGCCGCTGGCGAGCCGCAACACGCGATGGGCGCAGACGCTGGCGCGGCGCATGACCGCGCTTTCGGTGACGCCGAACCAGATATCGCAGGCAAGCATGCTCATGGCGGCTTTGGCGGGGGTGTCGTTCTGGCTTTTCGGTGCCGCCGGCAGTTTGGGGATGCGCGCCGTCTTGCTGATCCTGGCGGCATTGTTCTGCCAGCTGCGTCTGCTCTGCAATCTGCTCGACGGCATGGTGGCCGTCGAGGGCGGGAAGGGCGAGGCCGACGGGCCGTTCTGGAACGAGTTTCCGGACCGCGTCGCCGATATCCTCATCTTTGCCGGCATTGGCTATGGCATCGCAATGCCGGGGCTTGGCTGGGCCGCTGCCGCCCTTGCGGTGCTGACGGCCTATGTCCGCGAACTTGGACGCGCGACCGGCAATCCGAGCGATTTCGGCGGCCCGATGGCGAAGCAGCATCGCATGGCCGTTGCTACGGGGGCGGCACTCCTCTCCATTATTGAAGCTTTTTGGAGTGGCGGCGTATGGGTTTTGACCCTTGCGCTCTGGATCGTCGCCATCGGATCGGCGGTCACCGTATTGCGGCGCAGCCGCAATCTGATCGGGCATTTGCAGGCAAAGGGGTGATCGGCACTTTTGCCGACCCCTTGCGCCGGCTGGCGATCCTTTCTATATCCCTCCAGAATTAGGCAGGCTGCGGAGAATGCGGCCCATTGCCCGCATGAAAATTCGCCGTTTTTGCATGGCATCCGGCGGTAGGCAGCATGATCCCGAGAAGTGTGCAGCGGTTTTGGATCAGATCATGCGAAATCAAATCGTGAGAGCGTGACGACAGGAACGTCATCCCGCTCGGCAGCATCGAAGATCGTTCAAGACTGGCGGCAACGACCGTGAATACACTGGATTTTGACAAGAGGCCGGAAGATACCCGTGTCGTCGTCGCCATGTCGGGCGGTGTCGACAGCTCCGTCGTTGCCGGCATTTTGAAGCGGCAGGGCTATGATGTGCTCGGCATCACGCTGCAGCTCTATGACCATGGCGCGGCCGTGCACCGCGCTGGTTCCTGCTGCGCCGGCCAGGATATCGACGATGCACGCCGTGTCTGCGAGACGCTCGGTATCCCGCATTATGTGCTCGACTATGAAAAGCGCTTCCGCGAGACAGTGATCAATCCCTTCGCCGAGAGCTATGTCGCCGGCGAAACGCCGATCCCCTGCGTTGCCTGCAACCAGACCGTCAAGTTCGCCGATCTCTTGGCGACGGCCAAGGAACTCGGCGCCGATGCGCTGGCAACCGGCCATTACATCCGCTCGCGCCCGAACCCATCGCCGGAGCATCCGCATCGCCGCGCGCTCTATCGCCCGGCCGATGCCGATCGCGACCAGAGCTATTTCCTCTTCGCGACCACACAGGAGCAGATCGACTATCTGCGCTTTCCGCTCGGCGGCATGCCGAAATCGGAAACGCGCGCGCTTGCCGAAGAAATGGGTCTTGTCGTTGCCAAGAAGGCCGACAGCCAGGACATCTGTTTCGTGCCGCAGGGCAAATATTCCGACGTGATCGCCAAGCTGAAGCCGAATGCGGCGCTTGCCGGTGAGATCGTTCATCTCGACGGCCGCGTGCTCGGCCAGCACGAGGGCATCCTGCATTATACGATCGGCCAGCGCCGCGGCATCGGCATTGCGACCGGCGAGCCGCTCTATGTCGTCTATCTTGACGCCCGCTCGCGCCGCGTCATCGTCGGCCCGAAGGAGGCGCTGGAAACGCATCGCGTCTATCTGCGGGATGTGAACTGGCTGGGCGACGAGCCGCTCGCGCAGGCCGCTTCCGGCGAGGGCTTTGCCTGCTTCGCCAAGGTGCGCTCCACCCGCGCGCCGTCGCCTGCCGTGCTGCATGCCGATGCCAGCGGCATCTATGTCGATCTTTCGGTCGGCGAGGCCGGCGTGGCGCCGGGCCAGGCCTGCGCACTCTATTCGGCGGCGGGCGATGACGCCCGCGTCTATGGCGGCGGCTTCATCGAACGCTCGGAGCGCGAGCCGATGGCGGAAGCTTCCCTGAAGGCGCTGCTGGCAAGCCCGGTGGCCGCCTGAGGGCAGTGGGGATCGGCGGCGAGAGAAAGCACTGATTTTTCCAAATCATCCGCTTGACACCAAGCCGAACCGCACCTTATAAGCCGCTCAACCGACGGGCCAGCGCTTTCGAGCGGCGGTTCGTTTGACCTTTGCATTTGATGTTCAACATCAAATGTCGCGTGGCGGAGTAGCTCAGTAGGTCAGAGCAGAGGAATCATAATCCTTGTGTCGGGGGTTCAAATCCCTCCTCCGCTACCAAATTTTTAATAAAAACAAATAGTTACGCTGATTGTAGCCGGTGTAGCCGGACGCGACTTTCCGGAATTTTGACACGGACTTCCGGAATTTTCGATTAGGGTCCTTTGGTGTCATTGATCGAAAGTTCGGCGTCGTTGGGAGCGTGCGTGGGTAAGGGCACTGGTCTCCCGTTGGTTGCAATTTTGCGATTTAGCGCCATAAACAATCTACTGGCCTTGGTGCAGATTGAGCCGACCGATTGAAAACGGTCCAAGGGAAAGTGCTCGCTGTTTATGCTACCTAGTTCGGTCGGGATGCGATGTGAAATGACGATCGGGATCGCGCCGTCGATCATGCGCCAAACACCATTGGCCATTTTATTCCGAGCCTCTATCGCTCTACGGATGCCAGTCCATGCGTCGGCGGTTGTCTGAGCATTGGGATGCAGCGGCATGGCGTACCGTTCCGATAGCTTCTTCGCAAGCTCGATTTTTTCTTTAGTTTCAATCTGTGTAACCAGCTTTCCGTCATCGTACGAAAGGCCAAGCGCCGCCCAATTGAACTCCTCCGCGTGCATTTCCATCTCTGAAAACTGCATAATGGCTGTCGCAACAGCGAGTTTGATATCATCCGGCACAGCCTCGGATAAGCGAGCGGTATCCGATAACTTCTTCTGGACGAGTTGCTGCTGTTTGCCCGATCCAGCTTTTGCCTTCTTAAAACGCGGTTCTTTAGGCGGCAGATTGTTCATAGGCTGTCCATTGGCTCAATTTCCAGACGATGCCTCGCAGAACGAGCAACATAATCAGTCGCTTTTTTCCAAATCGAACTCCTGATATTCGCCCGGGAAGTTCGTGTGCATCTCATTCGCCATTCTGTAGACGACATCAGTCAGGTATCTTATGAGGAGGTCGACTTGAGCGAATTCGGGGGCATCGAGCAGGGTGCCCTCAAGAAACCGTGGAGGCGTTAACACGGAAAATTCTTCACCCGTGATTGACCTTCGCCCTTTCATGGCAGACAGGCTGCTATGTGGGACAGCATCCGGATCGGCATGCGCGAATATCTTGTTGCGCTTCGACATGAGATCTTCATGAAGCTTTTGGGTGCTCACGGGCAGGCTGATGCCCATGCGCTTGTAACTGAGCGGTGGCAGGCCACGTCGAGCTTCGGAGAATGGACGCGCATAGGAAACGACGAGTGCCGTCTCATAGCACATGAAGCGCCGAAGATCCGCCCGGCCGTAGGTCTTACTGAAGTCAATATCCTCGTGGATGAAGGTGGCGGCGCTCGCGGCGTGACTCAAATCTCGAAGGGACAGCAGTAGCCTCCGAAAGAACGGACGATCCGAAAGCTTGCTCGTCGGAAACTTGGAGAAATCAGGGGGATCAAACGGTCTGAAATCCGATGATTTCTGTCCATCAGGCCGCGTCTCGCTGTACCGCCAGTCTGAAGGATAGGAGGCGATGATTTCGTCGGGCTTCAAGCTTTATCCCCAATGTAGCCGGTGGCGCGATTTTGCTGCCCGCAAGCTGTGGCGCTTCTCGACTCGAAAGTAGCTCGAATTATCGTTAGCAGTGGCGCTACCCCTGTTAAAGATCCACAATCTTAGCATCGACCGAAATCGAAGTTCGAAGGCTTCCACTCGCCTGTGATCGTGAGGTACGTATATTCGAGACGTGCTGCGGGAACCGATTGAAATTCAAACATTCGCCCGTGTTCGCTTGTCAGAGCCGTTGCGCCGAATTGAGCGACGAGGAGAATAGCTATTGCTGAAACGGCCGATATACAGTGCGAAAGCGTGGCTTTTGAATAATTCGTATATCGGTCGTGTTTCACGTCATTATATGCATCGTACCAAGCAAGGCTCCCTGACGGTCGATCACTCGACCAATCCGCGAACGGTTGAATTGGCGCAAGCCATGGATAAGGTGCCAAAAGCACCGAGTACTCTTTAGGTCGCAGGGCTTCACAGGTTTTGAAGTAATCCTTGGTGCTACTTCCAGCGTAGCCATTTGCGTGCAAAACGGATTTCCACTGCGCCTCTACCTCCGGGCAAGCCACGATCAGCAAGTTCATGATGCTGGGACCGAAGGCCTGGGCGTTCGATCCACCAGGTTCCACGACTCTGAAGATGCCAGAAAGTTGTTCGACGATGGCGGACAGGTGATCTCTGCCTCGGGCTATGAACTCACGATCGGTTTCAGCGGGGTACGCCCAAAGGTCGAAGCCTCCAGGGAGCGCCCTGGCTATGCGTGGATGATAGTGATCAGGAGCAATCGATAACTCTTTAAAACACCAATCGGTTCGGTCGGCTGCAAGTCCGAATGGTGTGCGCACGCCATTTCGAAACGATTCTATGAGATTCTCGCCGGGATCGGCGATGATTTTCTGTCCAGGTTGGATGGAATCGGCTTCCGTGCTCGTTACGCGCCAACAACAATTAACGGTGCCTACGGGCACCCAGTATTCAGTAAAGTAGCAGGTTTCTCGTAGGGTTGAAGTCTGCGATCCATCAGACATGCTCGACTCAATCTACAATCCAGGTTCGTCTTTACCCGGTATTCTTGTTTGAAAGAGGGATCAATGCAACATCGGTTAATCTACGTCGCGTCTTGCGGTTTATTCAGCGCCCGCGCGCCGGAAACCGGCACTGAGAAACGCAACGAGGAAGTAATTCAGTATTACCTCTGAAGGGGGGATGCGCAGCGAGCAGGTCGATGGCCCGCAGCCCATCTAGTTCGATTTCCCACTTCAACTCTGTCGCGGCTCCGGGTACGGGTGTGACAGTTATCTCTTTGCGCTGTCGGACGGGTCCAGTCCCCAAACTTAGGCCCGCCGCCGTTGCGATGACACGCAAGTGCCGCCCGTTTTTCGAGCGGCCGTATTCGCAGAGCGTTAGCCGTTGGACGGCCATGCGAAGGCGTCGATCCCAGCCGTCATGGTGATCGTGCCGGCGATGATCTGCTGGTTGATCTCGCCTTCGGCCGCGAAGCTCGCCTGCACATGCCCACCGACTGTATTGGCGATCGCCGTCATCTGCGTGGCTGTGACCTCGACGAAGCCCGCAGCCGTCTTGAACTTCACCGTTACCTCCGTGTTTGCCTGCACGTAATTGTAGGCTCCGGTAATCAGCGACTGGCTGACCCGATCGGCCATGACGTGCATAATCCCAGACACCCCGACTACCATTGGTGGATAATATCCCTCATAACGGCGTCAAAAAATTCTCTGCCGCCTCTCCGAACGTTTGTCGGAACCAACAGCCATCTCCCCGCGTAAAAGGAGATAAGGCGCTTCGTTCGATCTCGTGAGAGAACGAGGCGCCTTTTGAGCGGCGCGAACGTCCGGGCGGGGAGTGTGCTGCTTTCCATGACGACACCAAGAGTCACTTCGGAAGGAGTTCCTGATGTCGAACTACAAGCTTCTCGTTATGTTCTGTCTGTCCGCCGGCCTGCTCGTCTGCATGATCGTGGTTGGCCTGCTTTCGCTGCATCAGTGAAAGCATCCGGCTTGTGGCAGGCGAAGCCTGTATGCGCGGTGGCGGATGATGTTCCGCACCGCTTGCTCCCGTCGCTGCCGGCCATCAATCGGCCGGCCGAATTTGCCCCCCGCTCTCTCAAGCGGTTCCACGTTGCATGGCATCGCGGAATCGCTCCGGCTTTTGCCTGTGCGCAATTCCGGACGGAAGGCGGCCGTGCGGCTTTCGTGGGCTTGCTTAAAGAAACAGATCTGCACTTTCCATCAGGCGACCTGATGGTGAAGAGGCGGCAGAAGGTCCTTGCCGAAGCCGAGGCGTGTCGTGAAGGCGTGCAGTTCGGCGAGGGTGCCGTGGCGCAGGAAAAAGTGATCCGCCGAGAGGTCGAGCGGCCGGCGGCGGCCGAAGGGCAGGCTGGAAAAGGCGATCTTCATGCCATCCGCAGCCAGCGCCACCTTCTTTTCCGGGCTTAATGCGTCATCCGCGGCTGCAACGCGCGTGTAGTTCCCGATGAATTTCGGGATGATGGCGCTGCGGAAGATCAGAATGCCGGTCTGCAAGGGCTGCGGCGTTCCCGAACCGTTCGGCGCGATGACGTCGGCTTCCGGATGGGCTTCGATCTGGCGTTCGATGATGTCCTTGCCGTGAAACAGCGTGCCCTGTTCGACAAGCACTGTGTAGAGATCGCCATTGGCAAAGCCATAGCCGAGGCCGAGCAGAAGCGCTCGCGACCAGCCGCTGAGGGTGCTGTGTCCCTGGACGGCATGTCCGTAGTTGCGCTTCAGGCTGACCCAGCTGATGCGGGGATCGTCCGGCATTTTCGGGCGCAGCGGTGAAGCCGAATCGATGACGAGGATGTTGCTGGGCGAGGTGAAGGAGCGAACGCAATGATACCAGATATCGAAGCATTCGACCGAGCGGACGAAATCGTCGCCCAGCACCCTGTAGTCGCGGGCCTTGTCGTCGGCGTACCAGCCGGTCACGATGCTGTAGGTCATGTCGTCGCCTTTCGCCCAGTGCTCAAAGCCGCTTCTGCAATGCAACCATCTTGAAGTGCCAGCCGTTGATGCCGCCGCGATTGTTGCGGTGGACATAGACGTTCTGGATCTGCGAGGCGACCATGCTCAAATAATCCGGATGAGCGAACGGGATCTCGAGCTTGCCGGTTTTCAGGAAGGTTTCGAAGACTTCCGCGCTCTTCCTGCAGGGCGGCAAGGAGCTTTCGAAAGGCGGCTGCCAGTGAAAATCCTCGATGACGTAGAAGCCGCCCGGCTCGACCTTGTCGAAGAGCTTGAGAAAGGCGAGTTGCTGATGGAACGAGGCGTGCGAACCATCGTCGATGAGCAGCTTCAGGGTGGGAAGAGCAGTGCTCAGGCGATCGAGATCGGCGATGCTGCCGAGATCGCCACGGTGAAACTCGAAGCGGTCCAGCCGGATATGCGAGAAGTCGGAGAGATCGAAGCCATAGAGCTTGGCGCGGGGAAAATAGTCGAGCCACATGCGGATCGACGGCACATCGCTGCCGACGCGATCGACGGAGGCTCCCGCTTCCACGCCGCCTCGCTCCAGGCCGATTTCCAGCATCGAAAAGTCCTGGTTGCGGAACTGTTCGAAGAGAAACGAGTAAAGGGTCGCATAATTATGGGCGTGGCCGATCTGCGTTCCCTTGTCGGTCTTGTAGTAATCGGCAAGCTCTACGAGTTCAGGCATGGAAATCCCTTCCAAAGAAAGCCGGCATCAGGCGCAGCCAAGCGTCCGGCGGACGCTGCTTTCTTCAGCCGTGTGGCTGCTGCCGTAAATTTCGCGCAACTCCATCTGCTGCGACAGCATTTCGTAAAGCGCCGTCGTCACGGCGACGAGCGACGCGTCGTCGAGCGCGAAGACCTCATGGAGATCGTATTTCTCCATGAGCTTCAGGGCGGTTCGGAAGCAATCCTGCTGCGCCTCGACGGCCGCCAGCGTTTCGGGCGAGCGGTTGTCGCTCGCAAAGACCGGGACGGCGAAGTCCTGAATGAGGCGAACATCCTCGACCATGCCATGCGTCGCGTAATTGCACATTTCCAGCATGGTGTTCTGGACGACCGTCTGTTCCGCCGGAATGAGGGTATGGAACCGGCAGGTCTGCGGCGTCGCGGCCATTGCTTCGTAGGCCGGCGCAGTCGGCAGCTTGTGGAGGAAGAATACCGGGACCTGGCTGAGACCGATGGTGGCCGCGAAATTGGCGAGCGACCAGCCGGTGCCGCAGAGATCGACGATGAGGGCATCATCCGAGATCAGCTGCCTTGCGTAGCTTGTGTAGCTGGGCGACGGCTGCATCTTGGCGAGGCGGCTGGTGTAGAAATAGGTTGCCCGGCATTCAAATCCGCTCCGCTGGGCAACCTTTTCGAACAGCGGCATCCAGGCGTCGCAGTCGCGGCTGGAAAAGAGGATCGAGCGCTTGCCGAGCTGGGCGGCAAGTCTTGCCAGAGCGACGCTTCCAAGCAGCATGATCGGGAAATTCAAGCTTGCCTGGACAACCTGCACGGTCCGGCTCGGGGCGTTGGCCGACCACGTCGAAAGCCTGGTCTCGCGGCAGAGTTCGGCAAGCTGGCGCAGACCGATCTGCATCAGGACATCCTCGACCGGATTGAGGCCGAAAATGCCGGTGTGGCGATTGGGAATATCGAAACGGCCGGGCATTTCGACGTCGGAATGAAGATTGTCGCCGAGATGCTCTTCGATCGAAAGATTTGCCTGCGCCTGCGGCCAGATTGCGCCGGACCGCTTGCCGTCGGAGGTCACGATCAGGCTCACCTTTTTGTCGAGGCCGGCCTTGTCGAGCAGCTTTCGGATGATCTCGTGGCCGAGATACATGTCGGAGATCAGCACGTCGCCGTGGCGCACGAGTGCCATGTTCTCGGCGATCGGGATGACCTGTTCCAGCTCGACATCGATCTCGAGCGCCTTGAGCGCCGCGGTCCGGACCGCATCGAGCTGCAGCGCCGCCGCCAGCTCATCATAGATCATGTCGAGGTTGTAGGGATGCTGGGCAACCTTCGCTTCTGCCTGTTTGCGTGCCGCGGCGAACGCCGGCAGGTCGGCGCGCTTTGCAACGATCTCGAATACCTTCAACGGTTCGATGCAACGCCGGGCGATCAGCGTATCGAAGACATCGAACGTGCGGACGGATGGAAGCGCGCGCGCTTGCGCCGCTTCAGGCAATGCCGGGAGAGCGGAAGTGGAGGCGGGCTTTGCCGTCGGCGCGCCGATGAGATACTCGGTGAACTGATTGGAATTCGGTGCTGTATTCACGTCGTGTTCTCTCCAGCGCCGCCGCGCTTGTGCGTTTAGTCCGAGAGGAATGGCCTCCGGCTGGTATCCGGAAGCTTCGTGCAGGCAGCAGACGGAACCCGATCCCGAATCGGATGCGCCTCATCCGAGCGGATTTCCAATCCTTATCCTGCGGCTGGCAGGCTAGGTTCGGCAGCTTGTGCCAGGCTTGAGCGGGGCCTTGTCGTCACATTCTTAACGCGCGTCGTGGTCATAGGCCCGATGGCACGATCCCGGTGATATCACCCGTTTGCCGGCGCTCCGGGGCTGTGTTTCGGTTCCGGCCGAGACTTCGGCCGGCCGAAGACCTGCCTCAGGCTGAACCACTTGCCGCCAGTTGCGTTGTATCATCAAACAGTCGGCTCAAATCCATGCAACATGGCTTGCAAGAGGAAACATGCTCTGGCACCGTATCGTCATAGGGGATCGGGGTTTTCAATGAGACTGTTTTTTATGGTGGCCGCTGCGTTGGCGGTCGCCGGTTCTGCAATGGCTGCAGACGATGCCGCGAACAATGCGTTCCGGGTCTGCAAGATGATCGACAATACCGGTCTGTTCACCGCGCCCTGCCAGGTTGCCAACAGGCGAAATGCCGTTGTGGCAACGATAGACCTTCCGGCCGCCGATGCCAGAAAGGCCTGCATGCAGATAGCCGGCGTGGCTTCCTCAAAGGGATTCCATTTTCCCGGCGGAGAATGGACCGTGCAGATCCGGTCCCCGACCAGCGGTGACAAGTCGATCGCATTTTGCAGATTGCCGAAATAGGGCAGCTCCAGGAAAATGCGGTTTTCCGCCTAGCATTCCGCAAAAACAAAAGGATAGAGCGTTTTCGCGATTCGAAGAAAAGCGGAAAGACTCCAGCACCGTCAGGCCGATGCGTTCAATTCCTCGTCGGCGAAGGCGAACTGCAACTCCATCTGCACTGCATGCATGAAGAGCCCGGCCTGTCTGGAGATTTCGCCGTCTTCCATCCCCTGTTCGCGAAGGGCAGCGGCAAAGCCTGCCATTTCCGAACGCCAGAAGCGATTTGCCGCCTCTCCGTGAAGCTGCTGCAGGGCTGTGGCACACCGTCTGACATCACTGGTACGCCTGTCGGCCGGGAATGGTAGAAGCGACATATTCTCTCCGTCGTTGGCAGGGCGAATCGCCTGCCTCTGTTGGCAAGATCGCTGGCACTCGTTCACAAAAAGTGAATTATCTCAGAGAGATCCCGCATGCTGCGGGAAGGGAGGGGTGATTTCACTGCATTACGGATATGCCTGCCTCCCGCGCGGCCCTGATCAAGGCCTCTCTTACGGCTTCCGGCCCGACGGCGCCAAGCATCGCTTCGAGGCATATCCGCACCGCAGCCACATATTCCTCGCCATTTTCCACCGGCCAATGTTCCAATAACAATTCTGCGACCTGATGCACCGAATTGACGCGACGAGTTCCGCCGGTCTCTCCCATGACCAGCGTCACGGTTGGAAATGGCCGTAAAGTGTTTCGTTTCAAAACGCATTACCTCCGAAACGCACATGCTTCGGTAACCTAGCAAAAAACGTTCCGCGTCGCGCCTTCCGCCTGAGGTCGGCCCGGCTTCGGCGCCACAGCGGCCCTCCCGAGTTCCTGAAAACGCGGCCGTCAAATCAGGACTGCCCGAATCCGGAACGCTTTGAGTTCCCGAATTGGCAGCAAATTCAACGCCGTGGGGACGACGCTTGAGTATAATGCCGAAAACCGTGATCGGTTTTCGGATGGTATCCGGCTCTAGGCCAGTACGTCGGCCTCGATGCAGGCCTCGATGAACACCGCTCTGGCTTTCTCGCAGAGAAGGGGATCGGTGTCGGCCTTAAGGCACAGGTTGAGCGCCGATTCATATTTTGCGCCTCGAAGGGCGGGCCAGCGGGAGAGCAGATGATTGAAGGCTTCTTTCGGACTTTTGATTGCTTCCGGGATCCCGTAACCGATACGCAGGTACACGGGTTCAAGCCAGCGGATATCGCCGGCACTAAGGATCAAGTTCATTTTGATGGTGCTCCGACATTGCCATCGAAACTCCTGTCGCCGCAAAAGGTTTCGCAATGTCTGAAAAAAGCGATGCCAGTCCATTTGCGATGGTAGCGGCCGATCATGACGGATCCCAGCCGGGCTTCATCCGGTCAGCAATCAGGCTTCCTGCGATGAGGCAGGCTGCCGACCCGTGCGCAAGCCCGGAATGAGAGGGCGGCCAATTCTATTGGATCACCGGGCTTTCGATCGGAACGCCGGCCTCCATCGCTGCCGCGAGAAAACTGTCCCGTGCCTCCGGCGGTTGCCCCTGGCCTCTTTCGACATCGGCGCAGATCTGCAGGGCCATCATGAATGCCCTGCCTTCGGCCACCGGCCAGGCATTCAGCAGCATGTCCAACGCTTCTTCCGTGTTGGCGACCGTGTAGACTCTCCCTGTACGCTTGCAGATGACCATGATGGGACAATTCCAGTCTTTATTATTCATGGTACGAGGCTCCGATCGACGCCGCCGAAATTAACGCTGCGGTGCGCAAAATCTCAAGTTAATTTCGAGACGACATCTGGAGCAGCTCGGAAGTCTTTCAATCGTCAGGAAAATCAATTCGAACTGCAAGCTGATCAACTTTCGAGTCATAACTTTCAACACCGTGTTTTCATGGATAATCATTGCGCGGAGATTACTTGCGCCGATGCATGAGATCATAAAAGGCTTGGCGCGCCGCGCGGCCGACGGGAGAAAATGATGGGAAGCTTTGCGGAGATCAGGGAGCGCGCCGAGAAACGCAAGGGAGGCGCCGACGGATTGAAGACGCTGATGCCGAGGATGCCGGATCATGAGGCCTTGCGTGCGCTGCCGGATGACCGGATCCTGTCGGAAATGACGCGCTACATCTTCTATGCTGGCTTCGTGCGCAACGTCATCGATTCCAAATGGCAAGGTTTCGAGGCCGCCTTTTCAGGATTCGATCCCGCCTTCCTCAATCTCGCGCCGGACGATTATTGGCATGATCTGACCTCCGATGTGCGGGTCATCCGCAATGGCGCCAAGATCATGTCGGTCCGGGCCAATGCGCAGTTCATCCGCAAGCTCGCTGACGAACACGGGAGCGCCGGCCGCTTTTTCGCCGATTGGCCGCTTACGGATCAGATCGGCCTGCTGGCCGTTCTGGACAAGCAGGCGAGCCGGCTGGGCGGCATGACCGGGCAATATCTTCTACGGGCGATCGGCCGCGACAGCTTCGTCATGAGTCATGACGTCCTCGTCTGCCTGAGGCTGGCCGGTGTGCCGATTTCGGAAAACAAGCCGACCAAGAAGGACTTGCGGCTGATCCAGGATCAGTTCAATGCCTGGCATGATGAGACAGGCCTGCCGCTCACCTATCTCTCGCGCATCTGCGCCTTCTCCGTCGGAATGCCGGGGGAAGAGCCAAGGGAAGGGAACGAGCCCTGATTGATCTGGTTCCTCGAATGATGTTGGATCGCGTCCGACACAGGGAGAAACAGAATGACGACCGACAGGAGACCCTTGGCCATCAGCGCGCCGGAGCCGCGCTCGCTCGAGCTTATCTTCACCAAGGATGCACTTTCACTCCTTCATTCGAAATATCGCATTGTCGAGGCTGATCCGAATAATATCGCCGGGCTGAGCGACGAGGTGCTCGGCGAGGCGCGCTACATCATCGGCCAGCCACCCTTGTCGAAGGAAGTGCTCGACCGCATGCCGCAGCTCCGCTGCATCCTGAATGTCGAGAGTAATCTCATCAACAACATGCCCTATGAAGTGCTCTTCGAGCGCGGCATTCATGTCGTCACCACGGGTCTGGTCTTTGCCGAGCCGGTCGCCGAGATCGGCCTCGGATTCGCCCTGAGCCTGGCCCGTCAGATTGCCGATGCCGATCGGGACTTTCGCGAGGGCAGGGAGCTTTGGGGCGGCGATGGCAATACCAGCGCCCGGCTGATTTCCGGCAGCGATATCGGCATTGTCGGTTTCGGCGATCTCGGCAAGGCGCTGAACCGGGTTCTCAGCGGCTTCCGCGCAAATATCAAGGTGTTCGATCCGTGGATGCCGCCTTCGATCCTCAGGGAGCACGGCGTGCAGCCTGCCGGATTGGACGAAGTGCTGTCAGGCAGCGATTTCGTTTTCGTGGTCGCGTCCGTTACAAGCGAGAACAAGGGCTTTCTCGGCACCGAAGCCTTCGCCAGGATGCGCAGGGGAGCAGCTTTCATATTGCTCAGCCGTGCCGACGTCGTCGATTTCGACGCGCTGATGGCGGCGGTCGCTTCCGGCCATATCGTCGCGGCGAGCGACGTCTATCCGGAGGAGCCGCTTGGCCTTGCCCATCCCGTTCGCAAACTCAAAGGGTTCCTTCGCTCCGCCCATCGCGCCGGTGCGCTCGACAGCGCCTTCAAGAAGATGGGTGAGATGGTATTGGAAGATATGGATCTGATGGATCGGGGCCTGCCGCCGATGCGCTGCAAGCGCGCCGAGCGGGAGACGGTATCGCGCATGCGTTCGAAACCGGTCACGCGGAACTGACCATGGTTCTCCATTCCCGGCACAGTATTTCCCCGCGCCGGGAATAGGTTTGTTTTGACAGAGCTAGCGGCGGTCGAGCCGGTTGGCGAGGCGATCGCCCAGCCATTGCATGCCCCAGACCAGAACGATCAGGATGATGACGACCGCGATCATGACGTTCGTCTCATAACGTTGGTATCCGTAGCGGATGGCAAGGTCGCCAAGGCCGCCGCCGCCGATCGTGCCGGCCATGGCCGAAGCGCCGATCAGCGTCACCATGGTCACAGTGAAGCCGGCGACGATGCCAGGCATGGCTTCGGGTATCAGTACCTCGCGGACGATGGTCCAGCGATTGCCGCCCATGGCGCGCACGGCATCGATCAGGCCGCGATCGACATCGCGAAGCGAGACCTCGGCGACGCGCGCATAATAGGGGATTGCGGCAATGGTCAGCGGCACGATCGCGGCTGTCGTGCCGAGCGCCGTGCCGACGATCAAGCGCGTCAGCGGGATGAGGGCGATGAGCAGGATGATGAAGGGCACGGCGCGGAAGCCGTCCACCAGGATGCCGAGAACGCGGTTGACCGCGCCCTGCTCGGCGATGCCGCCGCGGCTGGTGACGACGAGGGCAAGCCCGAGCGGCAGGCCGATGATGAGGGAGAGAAAGCCGGATGCGCCCGTCATCCAGATCGTTTGCCAGAAGGAGCGCCAAAGCAGGCCGAGGATTACGTCAGTTGTCATAGCCTAGAACCTCCACCCGGGCGGAGCGGGCTTTCAAGAAATCACTGACCTGCGTCGGCAGAGTCGCGTCGCGTGTCGGCACCGCGACGAAGAAGCGGGCCACCGGCTGGTTCTGGATATGGTCGATGCCGCCGTGGACCAGCCGGAAGGAGCGGGGAAGGGCGGCCGAAAGCTCGGCAAAGAGCGCGCCTTGTGCGGCAGGGCCGGCAAGATCGACGCTGAGAATGGCCTCTGCGCCCGATGCCGGGGAAAGGCGCGCGGCGACATGGTCAGGGAGCTGCGGACGTGCACCGCTGAGCAGGCTGGCGGTGATGTCCTGCTGCGGATCGGCGAAGACGGCCCACACCGAACCCTCTTCGACGATCCGGCCGGTATCGATGACCGCGACACGGTCGGCGATCGAGCGGATCACTTCCATCTCGTGGGTGATGAGCAGGATCGTCAAGCCGAGCTTGCGGTTGATATCCTTCAGAAGCGCCAGGATGGATCGAGTGGTTTCGGGATCGAGCGCCGACGTCGCTTCGTCCGACAGGAGAATGGCAGGCCGGGCGGCAAGAGCGCGGGCAATGCCGACGCGCTGCTTTTGGCCGCCGGAAAGGGCGGATGGATAGGCCTTGGCCTTGTCGGCGAGGCCGACGAGCTCGAGCAGTTCGCGGGCGCGCTGCAAGCGTTCCGCCTTGGCGGCGCCCTCGATCTTCAGCGGCAGTGCGATGTTTTCCTCGACGGTTCTGGAGGACAGCAGATTGAAATGCTGGAAGACCATGCCGATGCGGCGGCGCAGCGGCTGCAGCTCCTTTTCCGAAAGGCGGGCGATGTCGCGGCCCTCGATGTGGATCTCGCCGCTATCGGCGCGCTCCAGTCCGTTCAGGCAGCGGATCAGTGTCGATTTGCCGGCACCGCTGCGGCCGATGATGCCGACGATTTCGCCCCGCCGCGCGGTCAGCGATATGCCATCCAGCGCCGGCGTCGTGCCGAACCGGCGGCGGACATCGACCAGGCGGACGATCTCGTCGCCCGTCGATTCAGGCGGAGCCTGTCCGCCGATTGATATGGCTGGGGTGAATGAATTCATTCTGTATCTCTTTGTAAAAGCGGCCTTTGAGTTCGTTGATACCATTATACCCCCCTCTGTCGCTTTCGCGACATCTCCCCCACAAGAGGGGGAGATCGTAGAGAGTATGTTGCGCACTCTTTGAAATAAATCAGCCGGGTGTCAGCAGATGCGACGTTCGCTTCTGGCGATGGCTTGCCACGAGTTTCCGATCTCCCCCCTTGTGGGGGAGATGTCGCGAAAGTGACAGAGGGGGGTTATGTACCCTCCGCGAACTCCATAACCAACTATAAACTTCATCGCATCCTAACGGAAAAAACATTAAAGGCGGCTAGGGCATGATGCCCCGGCCGCCCGACGTTCAGCGCTGTCCTGATCTCAATAGGCGCTCTGGCCGGTGCCCTTGTAGACCTTATCGAACTCGGCCTTGACGGTATCGTTCTGGTAGGAGGCAACCAGCGTCTTGACCCAGGGCGCGTTCTCGTCGCTCTGCTTGACGGCGATGAAGTTGCGGTAGGGATTATCTTTCGTCTGCTCCTGCGCAATGCGGTCGTTCGCCGAGAGCCCCGCTTTCAGCGCCCAATCGGTGTTGACGACGGCCGCGTCGAGATCGTCGATCGAGCGGCCGACGATGCCGGCATCCAGTTCCTTGATGTCGACATTCTTCGGGTTTTCAGCGATGTCGGCGGTGGTGGCGAGGATGCCGGTGCCGTCCTTGAGCTTGATGATGCCCTCGTGCTGCAGCACGAGAAGCGCGCGGCCTTCGTTGGACGGGTCGTTCGGCACGCCGATGGCGGCGCCCTTCGGGAGCTCGGCCACGGTCTTGTACTTCTTGGTGTAAAGGCCGATCGGCCAGATGCCCGTATAGCCGGCAACGACGATGTGATAGCCGTGCTGCTTGATCTGGTTGTCGAGGTAGGGCTTGTGCTGGAAGGCGTTGGCATCGATTTCGCCGCGCTCCAGGGCCTCGTTCGGCTGAGTATAGTCGTTGAAGACGACAGGTTCGACCTTCAAGCCCTTCTTGGCGGCTTCGGCGACCACGACGCGCCAGACATCCTCGTCCTCACCGCTCATGATGCCGACCTTGATCGTCTTGTCCGCAGCGAAAGACGGCATGGCGCTTGCCGTCAAGCCGAACACGGCGACAGCGGAAGCAAGGATGGCGGCAAGGCCGGCGCGGCGGGAAAGGCGCAGCGCGTCGAGGCCTCCAGAAAGCTTTTCAGTCATGGGAAATCCTATTCCAGATGATCGAGATCGTTCTCTCGTTGACATCAGGATCATCTCAGAGGCGCGTTCCATCCGCGAAGCAGGATCATGCGTTGTGCAGTGCGGTTCTGAAAAACTCTTTTCAGTGCTATGCGAAAGGGCAAACTATTTTCTACAAATACCATAGATTACTAATGGGGCAAAATGGTATTTGCTTAAAATTTAGGCGAATTAGCGATGGATCGGGTCTTTCCAGAGAACCTCTTCCGGTTTTTCGACCGGTTCGATGTCGAGATTAACGACAACCGGCTCCTGGCCGGAGCGGACGAGAACACATTCCAGCGTTTCGTCCCGGCTGGCATTGATTTCCTGATGCGGCACATAGGGCGGCACGAAGATGAAATCGCCGGGGCCGGCTTCGGCGACGAACTCCAGATTTTCGCCCCAGCGCATTCTTGCCCTGCCTTTGACGACGTAGATGATGCTTTCGAGATCGCCGTGATGATGGGCGCCGGTCTTGGCGTTGGCGTGGATCGTCACGGTTCCCGCCCAGATCTTTTCCGCGCCCGCGCGGGCATGGTTGATCGCGGTCGCACGGTTCATGCCGGGGGTCTGCGCCGTATTCGGATCGAGCGCGTTGCCGGGGATGATCTTGACGCCGTGCTCACGCCAATCGACGGGCTGATGGTCGTGATCGTGCCCGTGTCGAGGCTCATGTTCATGATCGCCACACATGGTCTTCCCTTTGCCTTTTGAGAGAGATTCGCGTGTCTTCCACCGGCACACGGTAATTTCATACTACGCGAAGCCATTCAAAAATAAAGGGAATTGCAGAAACTTATCATTGAGGCTTTTCAAGTCGAGATTAATCTATAGACTTGATCAAGTTACATGACCGGTGGGAACATTTCGTGTGTATCCCGCGTTGCGCCGGTCGCAAGATAGTTTGCCGCGCCGCTGCCCCAATTCAGGCGCGCCAAGCTGAAGAAGCAGCGCCTGGGTCTCGGAGGAGAGACCATCCACTTCCATAGATGCGCCGGACTTCCAATTGAAAGGAGACAGACATGTCGAATGCCTTGCCGCCCCTTCATGAGGGTCATGCCCCCATTACTCTGCAGCAGCTCTTCCGCGAGGCGCTCTATGCCTTCGAGGAATGGGACAGCGAAGTAACCGAACCGATCGTGACGTTCGAAGGACGTATCCATCCCATCGGCGTCGTGTTCGAAGCCATGCGCGAATGCACCGACATCGTGCCCAACAATATCGTCTCGGCGGTGACCGAGCGGCTGACCAAGCCCTGGGAGGGCGAAGGCCCGCTTGACACGATGACCTTTTCGACGGCTGCCCGTGTGATGGGCGTTCTGGTTCGCAAAAGACTGTTGGCCGTGAACAACGGCCTCAACGTCACCACCATGGCTGCAGACGCCGGAGCTGCGGAAAAATCCGACCGCTGAAAAGCGAAGGTACTTGCGAAAGGCCCGCCGGTAGTACGCCGGCGGGCCTTCTGCATTTTCAGCGGCCGGCAACGTCGAATTGCGGATCGACGGGGATCTGCATTGCAGTGACCAAATGGTTGGTCTGTCCAGCCATTCCTATGACTGCCAGCAGCTCCGCATGCTGGGCGTCGGTCATACCCTTCGCCCGGGCGGCGGCCGTGTGCGAGTGGATGCAGTAGCTGCAACCGTTGGCGGTGGAGACGGCGATATAGATCATTTCGCGCACCAGCGGGTCGAGCGCGCCTTCCGCCATCATGACCGTTTTTAGCCCCTCCCAGGTGCGTTCCAGCAGTGCGGGATCATTGGCCAGTCCACGCCAGAAATTATTGACGAAGTCGGATTTCCTGACCGCGCGAATGTCGTCGAACACAGCCTTGACCGCCGGGACTGCCTCCGCTTCCGCGTCGTTGAGCAGCTTGACTGTCGCCATTCCTTATCTCCTTTCGGCAACTCTCATCATATGGGAGAGTAATGCATTTTCCGGCGACATGAGTGCACAGCGCCCTCAATATCCTCCCTCTTTTTGTTTGCAAAATTTATCCATATGTGAAAATACTATTCACATAAGAAAATCGAAGCTGATGCAAAACCGGCGGCTTGGATGACCCCTGAGGCGGAGAGGCATTCTTGAAGCGTCGGGGTGCTATAATGGCGCCTGCCTGCAACCACCCGCTCGCCGATCCGCATTGATGGGCAGCGGCCGAAATTCGAGCGTGCGGCCCCGCACGTTGGCGAGCATAATGCGGCACTCTGGGAGGAGTTCGACCTTGGCTGAAGAGATCGAGAGGTCGCCGATGGATATAGAAGGAGTTTTCCAATGACGCGCATCACCAATCTTCGCGTTTTCGATTTGCGCTTCCCAACATCGCAGAGCCTCGACGGTTCGGATGCGATGAATCCGGACCCGGATTATTCGGCAGCCTATGTCATTCTCGATACCGATAGGCCGGGCCTTGCCGGCCACGGCCTGACCTTTACCATCGGCCGCGGCAACGACATCTGCTGCATGGCGATCGAGGCGATGCGGCATCTGGTCGTCGGCACGGAGCTTGCGACCGTTCTGGAAAACCCCGGCAAATACTGGCGGCATCTGACCAGCGACAGCCAGCTGCGCTGGATCGGCCCGGAGAAGGGCGCGATGCATCTGGCGACGGGGGCGGTCGTCAACGCCGTCTGGGATTTGCTGGCCAAGGAAGCCGGCAAGCCGGTCTGGCGGCTGGTCGCGGAGATGGATGCGGAACACATCGCCGATATCGTCGACTATCGCTATCTGACCGACGTTCTCACCCGGGACGAGGCCGTTGCCATCCTGAAAAAGGCGGAAGCCGGCAAGGCCGATCGCATCGCCACGCTCGAGCGCGAGGGCTATGCCTGCTACACGACATCAGCCGGCTGGCTCGGCTATGACGACGCCAAGCTGCGCCGCCTGTGCCAGGAGGCTATCGACGCCGGCTTCAACCATGTGAAGATGAAGGTCGGCCGCGATCTCGAAGACGATATCCGCCGCCTGACCATTGCCCGCGAAGTGATCGGCCCCGACCGCTATCTGATGATCGACGCCAACCAGGTCTGGGAAGTCAACCAGGCGATCGACTGGGTGAAAAAGCTCGCCTTCGCCAAGCCCTTCTTCATCGAAGAACCCACGAGCCCGGACGATGTCGCCGGACACCGCAAGATCCGCCAGGCTATCGGCCCCCTAAAGGTCGCAACCGGCGAGATGTGCCAGAACCGCATCATGTTCAAGCAGTTCATCGCCGAGGGCGCGATCGACATCGTGCAGATCGATTCCTGCCGCATGGGTGGCCTCAACGAAGTGCTGGCGGTGCTGCTGATCGCCGCCAAGTTTGGGCTGCCGGTCTGGCCGCATGCCGGCGGCGTCGGGCTCTGCGAATATGTGCAGCACCTGTCGATGATCGACTACATCGCCGTATCCGGCACCAAGGATGGCCGCGTGATCGAGTATGTGGATCATCTGCACGAGCATTTCATCGACCCCTGCATCATCCGCGACGCAGCCTACATGCCGCCGAGGCTGCCGGGCTTCTCGATCGAGATGAAGCTGGAATCGATCAAGGAATATACGTTCAAGGGGTGATTATGTACTAAAAAGCTCCTTCTCCCCTTGGGGAGAAGGTGGCCCGAAGGATCGGATGAGGGGTATCCGCATCGATTTCATTGGCTTCTGTGCTCTTGGCATGCCCCCTCATCCGCCTGTCGGCACCTTCTCCCCAAGGGGGAAGGGGTGTCGCGGCATATCGGCCTTACACGTTCCGCTTCAACCACTCTTGAATGACCGGCACATCGGCATCGTCAAACTCGTGGCCGGCGGGCACCATCGCAAGCTCGACCGTTGCGCCGCCATCACGCAGGCGTTCGGCGAGAGGCTGGGCGTATGGCCCATAGAGATCCTTCTCGCCGGCGACCACCAGCACATCGGCATCCGACATATCCGTGACAGGCGGATTTTCAAGCACTGCCATGGAGCGCAGCAGCACCGCGCGGCGGATAAGATGCGGCTGGAGCGACAGCATGGCGTTCAGCAGGTTGGCGCCGTTCGAATAGCCGATATAGACGATGCGATCCGGGTCGAGCCCGTAGGCATGGATCGCGCCATCGATGAAGGCGGCAAAGGCTTCGGCTTCGCTCATGATATCGGCCTGATCGAAAGACATCGGACCGTTGCGGCGGAACCAGCGCGGCGCACCTTCCTCGAGCGCACGGCCTCGTACCGTGAGCAAGGTCGCATCGGCGTCGATCTTATGGCCGAGCGGCAGCATCGTCGTTTCGTTGGCGCCTGAGCCGTGCAGCAGGACAAAGACATTCCCGTTCGGCTGCTCGGGCGTGAAGAAGCGATGGATGAAGGGCAGATCGCGATAGATGACGCGCGGTTCGCCGGGCATGGAGAACTGCGGCAGGATCACGTTCAGCTCAGCCAAAAGCTTCGGACTGTCGCCGGGAGCGAAGAGACGCGTGCCAAGCGTTGTCTCGTCCTCGTCGATCAACATGCCGGGTGCGTCCGTTGCAAGTTCGAACAGGATACGGCCGGGTTCGCGGACGTAGAGCGAGCGGAAATACTTGCGGTCATGCATCGTCGTCGGCCCGGAATTGATTGCCTGCAGTGCTGCATGGACCGACTGCAATTCCGCATCGTCGCTGGCGCGAAAGGCGACATGATCGACCGTGCCCGTGCCCGGAGCGCTGGCCCAGAAGCCGCGTGCATCGCGGACGTCGAGGATATCGCCCGATACGGAGACGAGCCGGCTGATCGCTCCGCTGGTTGCGAGCGGCTGGTAGCCGAAGTGATCGATCAGAATCGCCTGTGTTTCCTCCGGTGTTTCGCTGAACAACGTCGCGCCACGGATACGACGAATGGCATGCTCTTGCGGAATGCTGTCGCTCCTCCATGAAGCCGTTGCCTGCAGAGCATTGGTCCCGACGAGCTTGACGATGACGCCGTCCGGGTCCTTCAGCCGCAGAACCGGTTCGCCGAATTCCTCGGAAGGACCTTCCGGCCTGAGGCCGGCGCTCAGGGCGCGGGTTAGCCAGAAGCCGATACTGGCCGGATCGATGGCAAGCGAGATTTCGCCGACCTGACCGACGCCGGCGCGGCCGGGCGCACCGTCCTCCCAGACAAGAAAGGTGATGAGCGAGCCGGGCGAGCCTGTGGCGTCGCCATAGATGAGATGAAGCTGCGTGGCGTCCTCGAAACCGCCGGTGCGTTTGACGAGACGCAGGCCGAGGAAGCCGACGTAGAAATCGACATTCGCCTGGACCTTGCGGGTGATCAGCGTGATGTGATGGATGCCGGCGACCATGGGATGCTCCAGACTGTTATTCGTTCTGGTTGCTATTTAGGTCGGGGCTATTGTTCAGTGCAATGCGGCCTTTATGGAGACACTGTTCACAAAAGGCGCTATTGCCTGAATCGGCGAGCGGCGCGTTTCAATGCTCGCCGAGGCTGTCTTCCGGCGATTTTCGGCGATGGCCGCTGATCTCGGAGCCGGCGCTGCGCGAAAAGCTGGCGTTCCAGATCACCGCGAGCAATGCAATGGCTGTGACGACGATGAAGGCGACGGAGAAGTCGATCATCTCGGCTTTAGCCTGGCCGCGGAATTGCATCGAGCCATGCAGTGCTAGCGCTGCGACGCAGATGCCGAGCGAGAGCATCAGCTGCTGGAAGGTCGAGTAGAAGCTGGTGGCGATGCTCATGCGGTCCCGTTCGATCTCGTCATAGGCGATCGTGTTGTAGGCCGTGAACTGAAACGACATGAAGAAGCCGCAGAAGAACAGGATCACGAAGATGACGGGCAGCGGCCAGTCCGGCTTGAAGATGGCGCACATGCCATAGCCGAGCGTGCCGATGAGGCCAAAGATGATGAGGGCGGTGCGGAAGCCGAGCGTACGCAGAATGCGAACCTGGAAAGGCTTCATCGCCATGGAGCCGAGTGCCGTCGCAATGGCGATCTGACCGGCGGCGGCGGCCGAAAGGCCGAAGCCGAGCTGCAGCATCAGCGGGATCAGGAAGGGATGAGCGCCCTGGCTGATACGCGTCAGCGATCCGGCGATTACGGAGGTGCGGAAGGTCGGCACCTTCATCAGCGAGAAATCCATGATCGGCGAAGGATGCCTGCGGGCGTGGCGCAGATAGGCGATGCCGAACAAGAGGCCGATGGAGATCAGAAAGACGGCGAGATAGCCTTCGCCTTCGCGGCTCGACATTTCGAAGCCGAAAAGCAGCGATCCCAGCGAGATGCCCGAGAGGATGAAGCCCGAGAGATCGAAGCGGCCGGTGCGCGGGCCTTTCACCTCCTCGATGAACATGGTCACCAGGACGAAGCCGATGATGCCGATCGGTACATTGATGTAGAAGATCCAGCGCCAGTCGAGATAGGTGACAAACATGCCGCCGACCGGCGGGCCGAGGATGGGGCCGACGAGCGCAGGGATCAGCAGCCAGGACATGGCGTTGACCATGTCCTTGCGGGCGACGCTGCGCATCAGCACGAGACGGCCGATCGGCAGCATCATGGCGCCGCCGAGGCCTTGCAGAAGCCGTGCGAGGACGAGGAAGAACAGGTTCGGCGCCTGCGCGCACAAAAGCGAGCCGAGAACGAAAACCGCGATGGCGGACCGGAAGACAGTCCGCGATCCGAAACGGTCGGCGATGGCGCCGCTGGCGGGAATGAAGATCGCGAGGCTGAGAAGATAAGATGTCAGCGAGATACTCATGGCCGGCGCGCTGACGCCGAAGTCTCTCGCCATGGTCGGAAGGGCTGTCGCAAGCACGGTCGCGTCAAGCTGTTCCATGAACATCGCACTTGCTACGATAAGTGCCACTACACGAAAATTCGGTGCAGCCCTCCGGGTGGGGGCAGCCTGGAATATCTGATCCGACATTGTCGGGGATCGCTCTCGATGGTGCGGTGGGGTCCGAAGACAGAACCGCAAGTCTGGTCATGGCGCGAAGGCCTATTTGAACGGCGGCTTGTATACTCCTGCTTGCGCGCGATTGCTATATCAGAAATCGCAAATCCTATTGATCAAAATGGAAAAAATGCCTCACATACGCGTGATTGCGGCAGTAAATGAACGCCGGATGAATAAACGATACTAAATGGCGTCGAACGGCTCACGCTTGGTTTTGCGGCGTAAGACAATGTGCTCGCTTTGAGGCCTGTCAGGCGCAAAAGACCGGCGCCGACGATGTCTGCGCCGGTTTGATTCAGTGTTCATGCGGACTTGCCGTGATCAGTAGCCGGCCGCCAGTCCGGAGCCGGCACGGCTGTCCATGGCACCGTTATAGCGGGCACCGCCGCCCTTGGCGATGTCGCTCAGGCTCTTGCCGCCGACGAGAATGCCGGCTGCCTTGCCCCAGATCGGCCAGCTATTGTCGACCTGAACCGTGTAGCCCATGCCGGTCAAAAGCTTGATCGTGTCGGGCGAGAGCGCACGCGGCTCCATATAGACCTTGTCCGGCAGCCATTGGTGATGAATGCGCGGGGCGTCGATCGCTTCCTGAATGTTCATGCCGAAATCGATGACATTAATGATCGCCTCCAGCGTAATGGTGATGATGCGCGAGCCGCCGGGGCTACCGATCACCATGAAGGGTTTGCCGTCCTTGGCGATGATGGTCGGGCTCATGGAGGACAGTGGCGTCTTCTTCGGCTGGATCGCATTGGCCTCGCCCTGCACCAGGCCGTAGAGATTGGGAACGCCGGGCTTGGAGGTGAAGTCGTCCATCTCGTTGTTCAGAAGGATGCCGGTGCCGGGTGCGACGACGCCAGCGCCGAACGAGCCGTTCAGCGTGTAGGTGACGGCGACGGCATTGCCGTCATTGTCGATGATCGAATAATGCGTCGTCTCGTGGCTTTCGCCGAGGCCCTTGGGCATCAGTTCCTTGGAGACGCCGGCCTTGTAGGGGGAGATGCCGTCGCGGATCTTCTGGGCATAGGCCTTGTCCAGCAGCTTGCTGACGGGATTGTCGACGAAATCGGGATCGCCGAGGGCCGAGTTGCGGTCGACATAGGCGTAGCGCATGGCTTCGACCATGTAGTGGAGCGTGTCGGCCGAGGCGTAGCCGGTATAGGATAGCGGATAGCCTTCCAGCACGTTGAGGATTTCGCAGATGATGACGCCGCCGGAGGAGGGCGGCGGCGAGGAAATGATCTGGTAGCCGCGATAGTCGCACTTCACAGGTTCGAGTTCGCGGACCTTGTATTGCTCGAAATCCTGGTTCGCGAGAATGCCACCCTTGTCCTGGCTTGCCTTGACGATGGCGTTGGCAACCGGCCCCTTGTAGAAGCCGTCCGGTCCTTGATCCGAAATGCCGGAGAGGGTGCTGGCGAGGTCGGGCTGTGTGAGCTTGTCGCCTGTCGCGAAAGGTTTTCCATCCGCCTTGGTAAAGATGGCGGCGGCGGCCGGGTCGCGCGCGAGCCACTTCCTGCCATCGTTCAATTCGGCGGCATCCGCCTGATTCAGCGTGAACCCTTCCTTGGCGTAGCGAATGGCCGGCGCCATCAGATCCTGGCGGGATTTCGTGCCGTATTTCTCGCGGGCGGTCTCGAAGCCCATCACTGAGCCGGGAACGCCGACGGCGAGATAGCCATCGGTGCTTGCGCCTTTGACGACATTGCCCTTGTCGTCGAGATACATGTCCTTCTTGGCCGCCAGCGGCGCGCGCTCCCGGAAATCGAGGAAGTCCGTCTTGCCGTCGCGCATGCGGATGGTCATGAAGCCGCCGCCGCCGATATTGCCGGCGGTTGGATAGACCACCGCCAGTGCATAGCCGACCGCGACGGCTGCATCGACAGCATTGCCGCCGTTTTTCAGCACCTCCACACCGACATCGGTGGCGAGATGCTGGGCCGTGACCACCATACCATGCTCCGCCTCGACGGGCGGCGGCGCGGCGGCCCTGGCCGTGACTGAAAAGAGAGCGAATGTGACCAGCGTGACCGATGAGATCGCCCGTTGGCGGAATTGGCGCATCATGATGCCTCCCGTTATTATCTTGGGAACAAAAAGCCCATCGTTCAAATGGGGCTTTGTGTGGAAATGGCGATATCCGCAGTTGCAAATTTTCGAGGTTCCATTGCGATCCGAGCCGGCAATGGATCTCCGGGTTTTCGCCGGGATCAGCCGCGGCTTATGGCAGATGCGGCGCCAGCATGACGATGTCGAGTAAATGGAACCGTCGAACTGCCCTGTTTTTCTCTACAAGCGTAAGAATGCGTGTCAGCTTGACCTCTGCAATATTTCTTTTATTAGTTGATTCTACTTTAGTGTCTCTTCAGTCGAGGCGCGAGTATTGCGTGGAGGATAGCGGTGGCCGTGACGAAGCTTGAGCGGTGGAAGAGCGAGCGCATGACGAAGGCCAAGCCGCTCGTCGTTTCTGAAAAGACGCATGTCATAGAAATCGAGTGCAGCCATTGCAGCCGCCATTTCTTTCGATGGACATCGACGGCGGCTGCATATTGGCGCTGCGACGATTGCAGCGCCACCGTGTGATCAGGGCATGCTGCGCGAGCCTATATGATCAGGATGGCGCGGAAGTCGTTGACATTCGTTCCCGTCGGGCCGGGCACGAACAGATCGCCGATCGCGTTGAAGGCCGTCCAGGCATCGTTGTTTGCCAGCATTTCAGCCGGCACCAATCCCACTTTGCGCAGCCGCGTCACCGTGCCCGCATCGGCAAAGGCGCCGGCATTGTCCTCGCTGCCGTCAATACCGTCCGTGTCGGCGGCCATAGCATGAATGCCGCTGTGGCCGTCGATGTCGATTGCCAGCGATAGCAGAAATTCAGAGTTTCGGCCGCCCTTGCCCTTGCCTTTCAGCGTCACCGTCGTTTCTCCGCCGGAAAGCAGCACGATCGGCTTGGCGAAGGGGCGATTGCGATGAAGCACCTCACGGGCGATGGCGGCATGAACATGGGCGGCTTCACGGGTTTCGCCTTCGATGGCGTCGGAGAGGATGGCGGCTTCGATACCGGAAGCACGCGCCACTTCGGCGGCAGCTTGCAGCGAGACGCCGGCGGATGCGATGAGATGGACTTCATTGCCGGCAAAGCGCGGATCGTCAGGGCGCGGCGCATCGGCCTCTGCCTTCTCGATATGGGCAAAAACGACCGGCGGCAGTTCGATGCGGTAGAGGCGAATGAGATCGAGCGCTTCGGCGCGCGTGCCGGCGCCCGGCACGGTTGGGCCGGAGGCCACGAGAGCTGGATCATCGCCGGGGATGTCAGAGACGACGAGGGAGACGACTTTGGCAGGGTGGGCTGCCGCCGCGAGCCGCCCGCCCTTGATGGTCGACAGATGCTTGCGAATGACATTCATCGCCGAAATCGGCGCACCGGAGGCAAGCAGCACCTTGTTGACGGCGATCTCATCGGCGAGGCTCAGAGCGCCTGCCGGCGAAGGCAGCAGCGCCGAGCCGCCGCCCGATATCAGGGCGATCACCAGATCGTCCTCGGTGAGACCTTCCACCCGTTTCAACAATCGGCGGGAGGCGATGAGACCTGCTTCATCTGGCACCGGATGGGCGGCCTCGATGATCTCGATCTGGCGGCAGGGGACGGAAAAGCCGTATCGCGTTACCACCAGACCTTCCAGCGGACCTTCCCAGCATTGTTCCAGCGCGGCTGCCATCTGAGCTGAGCCCTTGCCGGCGCCGATGACGATCGTCCGGCCCTTCGGCCTCGCCGGCAGATGCGTGCGTATGCCCGTCAGAGGATCGGCGGCGCGAACGGCGGCATCGAACAGCGAGGTCAGGAAGGCGCGGGGATCGGAAACGGTCATGTCGAACTGCCTGTCTGCTAGAGCGTTTGTACACAATTCCGGACGGAAAACCGCTACGCATTTTTCCCGGAATTGCTTCTGAGAGCCTGTAACCATTTGGTGGCTTAACCAGCTGGAAGACGCAAGGGGCGGCAACTGCAATTGTGTCCTGCGCGATGAACCCCTATGTAGAGGAAAATGGTTTCCCGCTTTTATTTCAAGGATTTTCGACATGGCCGAACTGAAAGTGAAGACGAGGCAGACGGGCGCCACCGCCACGGTCGGCCGCACGGGTTTTCCGCATGTGACCTCGGTGACGGGCGGTGAGATCGACATCGTCACTTCGCCGTCGCAGCCTGGTTTCAACCCGCTCGATCTGCTTTATTCTTCGCTGTCCGCTTGCCTGGTCTTAAGTGCCCGCATGGCTGCAAGCAGCCTCGGCGTGCTCGACAAGCTCACCGAAGTCACCGCCGTCGTGACGGGCGAAAAGGCGACCGAAGGTCTCTCCCGTGTCGAAAAGTTCAACATCGCCTTCACTATCAAGGGCGATTTTGGCGACGAGATCCGTAACGCGATCGCCCATGCCGCCGAAGATGAGATCTGCACGGTGAGCAACACGATTCGCGGCAATCCGCAGTTTTCGACTGTCATTTCGGGGTGAGTTTTGGTCTATCCCGCCCTTGCGGGCGGGATAGCAAAATCAGCAATTAGCCGGGAGGCTAAGTGCTAGATTTTGCAAGGGAGGGGGTAGACAGGGACGCACCGGCTTGCCGGACGTAGAACGAGCAAGACGCGGCCCCCCGCTCTTGCAATTTCAATGGCTTAGAAATTGCGCAAGGCATTCGGGAGCGTGGAACGTTCTGTTCCGCAATTCCTAAACATGGGGTAATCGCGGTCGCGATCTCCCCGGCTCTTTTCCAAGATGATGGTGGAACGGGTGGTTGCCCCCGATAAGATGGAAAAGCGGGCTCACGATTGGCACCGGGCCCAAACATCGAATGGAGGCAACCGTGGACCAATATATCGGGCTGGACGTTTCATTGAAAGATACTGCGATCTCGATCCGACAGGACGGGAAGCGGATCTGGCGGGGAAAGTGCCCTTCGGACCCAAAACTTCTGGCGGAGATGATCCGCAAACACGCCCCTCACGCCAAGCGCGTTGTGTTCGAGACGGGGCCGCTGTCGACGTGGTTCTATCATGCGCTGACAGCCGAGGGGATACCGGCGATCTGCATCGAGGCACGACATGCGCAAAAGGTCTTGAACGAGACGCTCAACAAGACCGATGCCAATGATGCGGACGGCTTGGCGCAACTTGCCGAAGCCGGCTTCTACAAGGCGGTCCGGGTAAAGGCGTTCGATAGCATGCTGACACGCACGCTGATAGGAGGCCGTAATCAGCTCCTGAGCATCTCAACCCAGCTTAGCAACCAGATTCGCGGTCTGATGAAGACGTTCGGTCTCCTCGTCCCCAAAGGAAGAGGACGGGTGTTTGATGGCAATGTCAGGGAACTCGTAGATGGGAATGACGGCTTGGCAAGGATCATATTGCCTCTGCTTGAGGCGTGGCGCGACATACGCAAGTGCGCGGCCGATCTTGATCGCCAGTTGCTCGCGGCGGCGCGCGAGAGCCAGGCTGCGCAGCTGTTGATGACAATTCCGGGCATTGGTGCAGTCACGGCCGTCTCCTATGTCGCAGCGATTGAAGATCCAGAAAATTTCCGGACGTCGCGCTCGGTTGGCGCTTGGCTCGGGCTGACAACGCGGCGCTACCAGTCAGGCGAGGTCGATTATGACGGCCATATCTCGCGAAGAGGCGACCCCCATCTGCGCGGGCTGCTTTATGAAGCGGCGACGGTGATTCTCACGAGAACCAGTGCCAGGAACGAGAGCAGTCTCAAAAGCTGGGGGCTTAAGCTGCGTGAGCGGTTGGGATTCAAGCGCGCTGCAGTGGCGGTCGCGCGAAAGCTTGCCGTCATCATGCACAGCATGCTCAAGACAGGAGAGGTGTTCAACACATCGGCCGGCACCACCCCATAAGCGAAGTGTCAGCCTTCTTCCCTCAGCGCGACA
>NZ_JAUQTZ010000110.1:0-21217 GCF_059803845.1 Rhizobium sp. UFLA01-1127
GCCCGATGACATGGAGGAATTGGCGGCAGCACTCAGAGGATAGGCGCGAAACGTCACAATGACTGGACGCCTGCCCTCTACCGCCCTATAATATCGCGTATGAAGGACCGAAGTCCGAGCGCCTGTACTGACCGAAAACGCGACCGCGTTTGGGAGGTCGACATGGTTACGTCATATGGCGCCGGATTGATCGGGAGGATAGTCCCGAGGGCGATGTCCCGGCGAGACCAGTGGTCACGCTGCTGTAACACTTGCGTGACCACATCCTTGAATCACCGTTTCGCCGTACTTATCTTTACATTGGTTGAGTGCGGGGTCCGTGGACCCGTACGCCTTGGTCCGCTTCGCAGAAGGCGCAAATACGCCCCCAGAAGGAACCAGATCTTGAATAGGAGGGTGCAAAATCATGGCCCGTAATACCTTGCCATCCATTGCTGCCGGAGAAGCCGGCCTCAATCGTTATCTCGACGAAATCCGCAAGTTCCCGATGCTGGAGCCGCAGGAAGAGTACATGCTCGCCAAGCGTTATGCGGAACATGCGGACCGTCAGGCCGCGCACAAGCTCGTCACCAGCCATCTGCGCCTCGTGGCGAAGATCGCCATGGGCTATCGCGGCTATGGCCTGCCGATCGGCGAAGTCGTATCGGAAGGCAATGTCGGCCTGATGCAGGCCGTGAAAAAGTTCGATCCGGAACGCGGCTTCCGCCTGGCAACCTACGCCATGTGGTGGATCAAGGCTTCGATCCAGGAATATATCCTGCGCTCGTGGTCGCTCGTAAAGATGGGCACGACGGCCAACCAGAAACGCCTGTTCTTCAACCTGCGCCGGCTCAAGGGCCGCATCCAGGCCATCGACGACGGCGATCTGAAGCCCGAACATGTCACCGAGATCGCCAACAAGCTGAAGGTCTCGGAAGAGGAAGTCGTTTCGATGAACCGCCGCCTTTCCGGCGACGCTTCGCTGAATGCGCCGATCAAGGCCTCCGAGGGCGATTCCGGCCAGTGGCAGGATTGGCTTGTCGACGATCACGACAGCCAGGAAGCGGTGCTGATCGAGCAGGACGAACTCGATACGCGCCGCCGGATGCTGGCCCGCGCCATGAGCGTGCTGAACGATCGTGAGCGCCGCATCTTCGAGGCTCGCCGTCTCGCCGACGAGCCGGTGACGCTGGAAGATCTTTCGGCCGAATTCGACATCAGCCGCGAGCGTGTACGCCAGATCGAAGTTCGTGCCTTCGAAAAGGTTCAGGAAGCCGTACAGAAGGATGCGCTGGAACGCGCCAAGGCGCTCCGCGTCGTCGAAGCTACAGCTTGACGCTTCCCTCCATCTGGCAAGGCAAACGGATAAAAGGAAAGGCGGGCCGCAAGCCCGCCTTTTCCATGTCTGTCGATTCCAGAAAGCTTACTGACCGCTCGAGGCGACACCGCCCAGCGCCTGCCACTCCGAAATTGCCTTGTTGAAGGCGTCGGTGCCGGTCGGGCCTTTTTCCATGGTCAACAGGGCGCGGCGGCCGTTGCGATAGACGACCGGAATATCGATCCAGTTGCGGTTCTTCAAAAGATCGAGGTTGGTCTTGCGCGCATCCGGGAAATCGTTGAGCGCAACCATGTAGACATCATCGGTGACCTTGGCCGGGACGGCGATGAGGGCATCGCCGCGATCCTGCTCGGTTGCCTTCAACGCAACGCGCTGGACATTGTCGATTGCTCCACCTTCGAAATTCGGAGGCACCTGGAAAGCGAGTTCGATCAGATGGCTGGCCGGCAGCGAGGAGTCCGAATTCCGCGAAACCGTGATCGTCGCCGTCAGGCCGCGATCCGGAACAGTGATGAGACCTTGCACGGAAGGCTCTGGCCGGCCGTCAGCCCCCTTCCCCTGCTGAACGGACCAGGTGACCGTACCCTGGAAGGCCGTGGGCGACGTCTGGCCGAGACGCTCTTCATAGAGGAAGACCTTCTGCCCGTCGGCAACAGGCGCGGTCTGCTGCGTTGCGGGCGGCGGCTGGTTGGCGGCTGCCTGCTGCTGGTTGGCGGCGGGAGCCTGCTGGCCTGCCGCGGCGGACGGCGTCGCCGGTGCGGCGGCCGCGGGAGCCTGGGTCTGCGTTTGAGCCGGTGCCTGAGCTTGGGGCTGGGGAGAGCCGGTATTGGTCGCCGGCGGCGTGGCCGTGGCAGGCCGCGTGGCAGCAGCGACATTCTGCTCAGCCACGGACTTGCCCTCGACGACTCCAGGCTGGCCGTTCGGAGCGGGTCCCCCGTCCTCTTCCGTGCCGTTGGCCAGAAGACGCTGGGTGAATTTCGTATTGACCGTATTGGGATCGCTGCTCAACGCTGCGGCATCCGTGTTGCCTGCACCCGACGGCTGTTGAGCGGCCGCATTGTTTTGCGGCGGCGGAGCCGACGGCTGCTGGGCTGGAGCCGCAGCATTGCCGTTATTCGGAACCTTGTTGCTCGCCGTATCCGACGAGGCAGGCACTGCCGCATTCTTGGGCGCCGAACTGACAAGCTTCGTCACCATGTTGTTGAGCGCATCGCGGTTCAGCCAGGCCGCATAGCCACCACCCCCAACGACCGCAAGGCCGACGAGCGTGACGATGATGCCGGTAACGCTGAAGCGGCGGCGCTTCGGCTCCATGCGGAAGCTTCGGCCCTGCAGCTTCGCCGCCATCGCCTGATCGAGATCGGGGGGAACGGTGGGACCGCCGCCCCGCTCGTCTTCGGCACGCTTGTCGAAGCCGGCGAGCTCCTTAAGCTCGCGCCAGCCGTCATTGGCGTTGTCGGTATCGGCTGCCGTCTTGCGGGATGGATGCACGTCCGCGAAGAGATCGACGTCGTCAAAGGCGTTTTCCGGCATTTGCCGGGCTGGCTGCTGGACTGGCTTCGAAGCCGCCGGTATGGGTTGCATCTCCTCGAAGACATCCGCATCCCAGACGAACCCCTGATTGCCGGCGGGCGCCTTTGCAGCCGCGGCTCCCTCGACGGGATGGCCGAACGGCGCTTCTGCGAAAGCCGCAGCCGGCATCACCGGTTCGTTGTGTCGTGAAAGGGCCGGCTCCGGCGCAGCACGGCGAACCGGCGCATCGACCTCCGCCCAGATCTGCTCGACCTGGCTTATGACATCGTCAACCGGCACTGGTTGTGCGTGCGGCGCGGGAGCAGCGTGGGCAGGCTCGGCAGCAGCAACCGTCGGCACCTGTTCCAGATGGTGTTGCGGCTCTTCGTGATAGACCGGCTCGGGTGCCGGTTCCTCGTGAACCTCGGCATGATGCTCGACGCCTGCATGTTCGGCAGCCGACGCAAGATGCTCTTCCTCCCGATGCGGTTCGCTCCATTCCTCAACCGCCGGCTGCTCATGCGCATGGTCGCGCTCGACATGCGCGGCCGGCTCCTCGTAGGCTGGCTCTTCATGGACCGGCGGCACGACCGCCGCCGGCTCCTCATGGGCATGAACCTCTGCGGGCGCAGGCTCTTCCGCATGCGGCGCGGCATGGACTTCCTCGGGTGCATGATGCTCCCGCACGGGCTCGGGAGCAACCTCCTCGTGCGCTACGGGCGCCTCCGCGACCGGTTCCTCGGCGCCCGGCAAGGCTTCCGCATGCTCGGCCTCGACCTCGACGATCGCAGCTTCGAGCTTGTCGAGCTGGCGGCGCAGCATTTCCTCGGGCGGGCGTGGCTTCATGCTCTCGAGCTGCCGCTGCACGGCACCACGAGCTCGATCGTAAACCTTGACCCGCATCTCGGGAGTATTTTCCGTCAGGCCGTCAACGGCCCGTCGAATAACTGCTACAAAATCCGCCATCAGCACTTTCTCATGATGCCCGGCGTGGCAGCCGAGCCGGGATTCGTCATAGGTTGGGAACTTTAGCCCTCAAAGGGGTCCGTCACAAGTATGGTGTCCTCGCGCTCGGGACTGGTCGAAAGCAGCGCCACAGGCGCACCGATCAGCTCTTCCACCTGCCGGACATATTTGATCGCCTGCGCGGGCAGATCGGCCCATTTGCGGGCGCCGACGGTCGATTCCTTCCAGCCTTCGAGCGTGATGTAGATCGGCTCGACGCGAGCCTGCGCCGCCTGGCTTGCCGGAAGATAGTCGATCTCCTTGCCGTCGAGCGTATAGCCGACGCAGATCTTCAGTTCGTCGAGGCCGTCGAGCACGTCGAGCTTGGTGAGCGCGATACCCGTAATACCCGAGGTCTTTACGGTCTGACGCACCAGCACCGCATCGAACCAGCCGCAACGGCGCGGACGGCCTGTATTGACGCCGACCTCGCGGCCGACGGTCGACAGATGCTTGCCGATTTCGTCATGCAGCTCGCAGGGGAACGGCCCTTCGCCGACGCGCGTCGTATAGGCCTTGGTGATGCCGAGCACATAGCCGAGTGCGGTCGGGCCGAGACCGGAGCCGGCGGCTGCCTGGCCGGCCACGGTATTGGACGAGGTCACGAATGGATAGGTGCCGTGGTCGTTATCCAGCAGCGCGCCCTGCGCACCTTCGAAAAGAATGCGGGCGCCGGCCTTGCGCTGCTCGTCGAGCAGGCGCCAGACCTGATCGATATAGGGCAGAATGTGTTCGGCGACGGATGTCAGTTCGTGATGCAGGGCATCGAAGGAGATTTCATCGACGCCCATGCCGCGGCGCAGCGCATTGTGGTGGGTCAGAAGCCGGTCGATCTTGGCCGGCAGCGTTTCGGGCTCGGCAAGATCGATGACACGGATGGCGCGGCGGCCGACCTTGTCTTCGTAAGCCGGGCCGATACCACGGCGCGTCGTGCCTATCTTCGTGCCGCTGTTCGAGGCCGCATCTTCGCGCATGGCATCGAGATCGCGATGCAGCGACAGGATCAGCGGTGCGTTCTCGGCAACACGCAGCACGTCGGGCGTGACCGCGACGCCCTGGGCACGCAGCTTTTCGACCTCGGCGACGAAATGATGGGGATCGACGACGACACCGTTGCCGATGACGCTGAGCTTGCCGCGCACAAGCCCGGAAGGCAGGAGCGCAAGCTTGTAGCTGACGCCATCCACAACAAGCGTATGACCGGCATTATGGCCGCCCTGAAAGCGTACAATCACATCGGCGCGTTCCGAAAGCCAGTCGACAATCTTGCCCTTGCCCTCGTCGCCCCATTGCGAGCCGATCACTACAACATTCGTCATTTATCCATTCCCGCTTCCTGCGCGCGGCGGCGCGCCTTGCTCAAACCCGCGCATCTATAAAGCTTTGTTTTTGGGAAAGCGACCCTGTTGTCTCAGGAGATTCAGCTTTTTGCGTGACGAATCGGCGCATCCAACAGGATTTTGCTGCCTGAGGAACGGATGGCGCCGGAATCGAGAACAATGAAACGCAGTGCCAGCCCGCCGACCAGCCGGAAAAGGTTACCCGAGTTCGAGCGTGGTTACGCCGAATACGCGATCGAGCGGCATTTCCGGCGCCTTGCCACGATACATGCGGGCCGTCTCGAAGACCGGCGACAGGCCACATTCTTCCGCGAGCTTGATGGCCGGAAGATTGTCTGCCGGCACGTCCAGATAAACAGGCGCTCCCTTGGCCTCGGCAAGCAGCTTGCCCAGCAGGGCAAGCGCGACCTCCGGCTTGTTGGCAAACAGCGGACCGATCTTATAGCCCTCGAAACAGCGCCGGATCGTACCATAGCCGCGCACCCTGCTTCCGCCACCGACGATGAAGGATCTGCGCCTTTCGGGAGTGCCGCACCAAGCACGGATGAAGGAATACCGCAGGCCCGGGAAAATTTCCGCGTCGTAGTGCACCAGCGCATCAAGCTTGCCGTCGGTGACCGGCACCACCTGCCTGGCCTGCTCGCCCACATCGGGCACTTGGGGAATGCCGCCGTAGCGCAGGGTTCGATAGGCTGTCTCGAATCCGTAGCGACGATAGTTTTCCTGCTGGGCGACGACCCCATCGAGCCCGATTATGCGATTGCCGGCCAGCGCCATGCCCCTATTCCAAAGCTGTTTGCCATATCCCCTGCCGCGAAATTCCGGATGAAGCATGTAAAGACCGAGAAAAGCGAAAGTTTCGCCATAGCGGACAACGGAAATGCAGCCGACCGGCACTTCGCCGATCGCGCCGATCAGAAAGCCCGATGGATCCGCTTCCCAGAAGGCCGGGGCATCGTCAACACCGGGATTCCATCCCTCTTGCCGTGCCCATTCCAGAGCGAGCTCCAGCTCGCCAGCCCGCATCGTACGCACGGCAAAAGTCGATTTCATGCAATAGTCCCGAACCGCCCATTACACAGCCGCTCCCATGGAACGATTGCGCCCGATTGATCATGCGGCAACATGATGCCAATCCCTAACAATAGGCAACGATAACATTAAAGTACAAAGGCTTCGTTTCATTTGGAAAAGCAGGGCAATTGCATGAATACAACAGCCAAAGCAGGTCGCGCAAAAGCGTGTAACGGTCTCGCGGCAACGACATGCGCAAAATCAAAGACCTGAAGCACAGGAATCTGAAAGATCGCGACGCGCTTTGGAATGCGAGCGGCCTCCTGTGACACTTCTATCGCAATTTTCCTAAACCGGGCATCGCATATAGGCGTCGGCGGCAATCCTATGTATAAGCTTGGATAAGCGCCAATGTCTGCTTTGCGTCTCGACGCCGAGCCGACGCCAGCAAAAGGAAGGGAGTCTCATGCGCATCACGATGATCGGTTCGGGTTATGTGGGGCTTGTGTCGGGCGTTTGCTTTGCTGATTTCGGCCACGACATCATTTGTGTCGACAAGGACGCAGGCAAGATCGACGCGCTGCAGCGGGGTGAAATGCCGATCTTCGAACCTGGCCTCGAGCAGCTCGTTGCGGACAATGTTCGCGCCGGTCGTCTCTCCTTTACGACGGAAGTGGAGGCGAGCGTCGCCGCAAGCGATGTCGTCTTCATCGCGGTGGGCACGCCGTCGCGGCGCGGCGACGGCCATGCCGATCTCTCTTACGTCTACGCCGCCGCGCGAGAGATCGCCCAGCACGTCAAGGGCTTCACCGTCATCGTCACCAAATCGACCGTGCCGGTCGGCACCGGCGACGAGGTCGAGCGCATCGTGCGCGAAACCAATCCGGAGGCCGATGTCGCCGTCGTCTCCAATCCGGAATTCCTGCGCGAAGGTGCCGCCATCGAGGACTTCAAGCGGCCAGACCGCATCGTCATCGGCCTCAACGACGAACGTGCCCGCGGCGTCATGACCGAAGTCTACCGGCCGCTCTATCTCAACCAGGCGCCGCTGCTCTTTACGTCCCGGCGCACCTCGGAGCTGATCAAATACGCCGCCAATGCATTCCTGGCCATGAAGATCACTTTCATCAACGAGATGTCCGATCTCTGCGAAAAGGTTGGCGCCAATGTGCAGGAAGTCTCGCGCGGCATCGGCCTTGACGGCCGCATCGGCTCGAAATTCCTGCATGCCGGTCCCGGTTATGGCGGCTCCTGCTTCCCGAAGGACACCCTGGCACTGGCCAAAACCGCGCAGGATTTTGACAGCCCCGTGCGCCTGATCGAGACGACGATCTCCATCAACGACAATCGCAAGCGCGCCATGGGCCGCAAGGTAATCGCAGCCATGGGCGGCGACGTCAGAGGCAAGACGATCGCAGTCCTCGGCCTGACCTTCAAGCCGAATACCGACGACATGCGCGACAGCCCGGCGATTTCGATCATCCAGACGCTGCAGGACGGCGGTGCAACGGTAACGGGTTACGATCCCGAGGGCATGGAGCATGCCCGCCTGATTATCGACAACATCGCCTATTCCGAGGACGCCTATAGCGCCGCACGCGGCGCCGATGCGATCGTCATCGTGACGGAATGGAACCAGTTCCGCGCGCTGGATTTCGCGCGGCTCAAATCCGTCATGAAGGCTCCGGTCCTCGTCGATCTCAGAAACATCTATCGCCATGACGAGGTCGCAAAGCACGGCTTTGCCTATACAAGCGTCGGCAGACCCTCGAACGGCGCCGCACTCTAGAGCGCTTTCTCATTTTTCGAGACGCGAAAACGTTCCATTTTCTTGTTCTTTTACGCATTCCGGGCGCAAAACCGCGGCGCGTTTTTCCTGGAAATGCTTTAAGCAAAGGTCGATCAATGCGTTATCTCATCACCGGCACTGCCGGCTTCATCGGATTCCACCTCGCCAAACGCCTGCTCGACGAGGGGCATTTCGTGGTCGGCTTCGACGGCATGACGCCCTATTACGACGTCAAGCTCAAGGAAAAGCGCACAGCCATCCTTGCGCGTTCCAACGGTTTCAAGGCCGTGACGGGCATGTTGGAGGATAAGGCCGCGCTGGACCACGCAGCCGAACTCGCCGAGCCCGATGTGATCGTTCATCTCGCCGCACAGGCCGGCGTGCGCTACAGCCTCGAAAACCCGCGCTCCTACGTCGATTCCAACCTTGTCGGTTCATTCAACATCCTGGAATTGGCGAGAAACCTGCAGCCGAAGCACCTTCTTTTGGCATCGACCTCCTCCGTCTACGGCGCCAACGAAAAGATCCCTTTTGCCGAAAGCGACAAGGCCGACGAGCAGATGACGATCTATGCGGCGACCAAGAAGAGCATGGAGCTGATGGCGCATAGCTACGCCCATCTCTTCAACTTGCCCACGACCGCTTTCCGCTTCTTCACCGTCTATGGCCCCTGGGGCCGCCCGGACATGGCGCTCTTCAAATTCGTCGATGCCATCCGCAACGACAGACCGATCGAGATTTACGGCGAAGGCAAGATGAGCCGCGATTTTACCTATATCGACGATCTCGTCGAAGGCATCGTCCGCCTCATCGGCGTTGTGCCGTCGGAGGAAAATCGGGTGGTATCGGAAACGGTCATCGATACGCTGTCGAAGAATGCGCCCTTCCGCGTCGTCAATATCGGCGGCGGCCAGCCGGTCGGGCTGATGACCTTCGTCGAAACCATCGAGACGATGCTCGGCAAGAAAGCAATTCGCAAGATGCTGCCGATGCAGCCCGGCGACGTTCACAATACCTATGCTGTCCCGGATTTGCTCGTGGCGCTCACCGGTTTCAAGCCGCACATCGAAGTCGACGAGGGCGTGAAGCGCTTCGTCGAATGGTATCAGGACAATTACTGACGGAATGAGCGGCATCGTCGAATCGGAGCACTGGATCGAGAGCCCGCCCGGACGGCTTTACGCCAAATCATGGAGGCCGGCCGTCCTGAGATCACAGCAGCCGATCATCCTGTTTCACGATTCCCTCGGATGCATCACGCTTTGGAGAGATTTCCCGCAACGGCTCGCCCATTCCCTCGGGCGTCGGGTCATTGCCTATGACCGGCTGGGTTTTGGTCGATCCGATGCCCGAAAAGACCTTCTGACACAGGATTTCATTGAGTCCGAGGCAAAGGATTTCGTCCCGCTGTTATGCGAGCAATTTTCCATTCAAGAATTCGTTGCCTGCGGACACAGTGTCGGCGGCGGTATGGCGGTAGAGACGGGATCAAGGTTTGGCGAGCGCTGCCGGGCCGTCGTCACCATCGCCGCCCAGGCTTTCGTGGAGGAGAGAACCCTGCAGGGCATCAGGATTGCGCAGCAGGAATTCGAGTCGGCAGAGACTTTCGCCCGACTTGAGAGATATCACGGCAGCAAGGCCGATTGGGTGCTGCATGCATGGATCGATACGTGGCTTGCATCCGAACGCACCGGGTGGTCGCTCGATCCGGCTCTTGAAAAGCTCCGTTGCTCGGTGCTCGCCATTCACGGGGACCGCGACGAGTATGGCTCCGAGGCTCATCCCCGTCGGATCGCGGCCGGACGCGGCCCGGTCTATATCGTGCGAGACACAGGGCACGTGCCGCATCGCGAGCACCCTGCCCTCGTCATAAAGGCGATCGAAGAATTTCTGGCGTGACTACCCGCACGGCTTTATTCGGCCCGACCCACAGGATGATAGGCCCGATCGAAATAGATAAGCCCCTGCCCCTCGTCACGTTGACGGATAGCATCGACTTCGCAAAGCAGGATGTCGTGCGTTCCGCCATCGGCCTGCCGGACGATGCGGCAATCGAACGAGACGAGGGCGTCCTCAAGCACAGGCGCGCCGGTCGATAGCTCCGACCAGGAGGCACCGGCGAAGCGCTCGGCAACCGGGGTCTTGCCGCCGAAGAGCCGCGACAGATCCTGATGCGCTTCCGACAGAACATTGACGCAGAGCACGCCGTTTTGCGTGACGGCGGGATGAACGGAAGCGCTGCGATTGAGGCAGACGAGCAGGGTCGGTGGGCTGTCGGTAACACTGCAGACGGCGGTCGCGGCAAAGCCGGCGAGCCCCGCAGGGCCGTTGGTGGTGACAATGTTCACCGCCGCTGCCATTCTCGCCATGGCATTGCGAAACTCGCTGCGCGCGATATCGGGATCGGCGACAGGCACCGCCCTCTCGATTGCCACGGAGGTTTTCATGTTCATCGCACTGTTCCCTAACTCGCGCCAGTCATCCCACACTATCGACGGGGAGGCTGCGCCTCAAGAAACGACATTTTGCGGAACCCGCCGTTCACGAGCAATTAATTTTCTATAAAATCTATCAACAAAAAAGAAAATAGGCCAATTGCCGGATTCGAAGCTACGGCGCCGTGCTGAGGCATGCCTTAGGTGCGGGTGGAGATCAGGAGAAACATCGGCCGCTCGCGCTCGATTGCCCAATCGGGATGCGCGGCGAGGTCGTCATCACTCGGCGACCATTCTTCGACATGAACAATGGTGAAACCGGACTTGATCAGAAGGTTGAGCGTCGTGCCCATCGTGCGATGCTGCTTGATGACGCCCTCGGCCAGCCAGTTCGTCAGCCGCGGTCCTTCGATCTGATAGGCATTGAGCGGCCAGATCTTGCCGCCGTCGGCGTCATCGAACCATTCCGGCCGCCGCGGCGCCATGTAGATCGGATGCTCGATCGAAAAGATTAAGCGACCGCCAGGCCTCAGCGCCTGACGGATCGTTGTCAGCAATCCGGCAAAGCCTTTGATATAATGGAAAGCGAGCGAACTGTAGACGAGATCGAAACCCGCTTTGGGAAGCTGAAGTTTCTCGAGATCGGCGCGGTCATAGCGGATGCGTGCATCGGCCGTTTCCGCTCGCGCACGTTCCAGCATTTTTTCCGAGACATCCAGCCCAAGAACGCTCACTGCGCCCTGCTCGGCCGCCCAGCGGCAGAACCAGCCGAAACCGCAGCCGAGATCGACGACATCGAGGCCGTTCATATCTGGCATCAAGCCACGGATCGCCGGCCATTCGGCCGCACCCGCCAGCCCTTCGATGGAACGCTGCAGGCGGCTATAGCCTTCGAAGAAACCCGGATCGTCGTAGATATTCTGGGTCATACATGTCTCCCGCAGATCGGCAAGGCCAACCTAACAGAACGGCCAACGGGCGGGCCTGTTGCTAAGATCAAATCACCTTCGCCGCCGTAACCTCGACCTCGACCAGAAACTCGGACCGCGTAAACCCTCCGACGATCAGCAGCGTTGAGACCGGTGCGGGATTTTGGACATAGCGATCGCGCACGGCCATGTAGGCGGGAAAATCCTCGCGCGTGGTGACGAAGCCGCCAATACGGATGACGTCAGCAAACCCCATGCCGGCCTCCTCGAGGATAGCGCCGATCGCCTTGAAACACAGTTCGGCCTGGGCGGTAACATCAGGCGGAATGCGATCGTCGATACCAATGCCGAGCTGGCCGGACGTGACCAGAAGACTGGCGCCCGGCGGCACCAGTAGGCCGTGATTGTAATTGCCGAAAGGGCGGCGAACGGATGGGGGGTTGAATACCTTTTTCATCGATATCGACTCCTCTTGATCGGAGGGGATATCAGCATTTTGATGCTGTGCGGACAAGCCGTTCAATGCGCTTGTGCTGAAATAGCTGCCCGGTTTCGGCGCACTTCCAACAGGATATGTCCGAAAAGCGCCGCAAGCACGATCGGTCCGCCGATCAGTGTCGCCGTCGAAGGGCGCTCGGCAAAGACCATCCAGACCCAGAGCGGCGTCAGCGGCACCTCAAGCGCCGTCAGCAGGGCGGCATCGGAGGCCGGCACCAGCCGCGAGCCGAACGTATAGAGGCTGAGGCCCATGGCGTTCTGGACGATGCCGAAGGCAATGATCAGGCCGAGATCCTGGCCGGAGATCGAAAGCGGCGAGGCGAACCAGAAGGTGATGAAGGAACACAGCCAGGCAGATAGAGCCATGGCCGGCAGCATCGGCACGTTACGGTGCTGACGCATGACGACCGCAAGCCCGGCGACGGTCAGCGTCATGATGGCGGCCAGCCCCTTGCCCAGCCAGCTGCCGCCGTCGCTCGAATGCCCGGAAAGCATGACAAGCACGCCGATGAAGGCAATGCCGCTGGCGATCAGAGTCCTCATGTTGGGGCGTTCCCGGATGAAAAGGAAGGCAACGCCCGCGGTGACGAAGGGTACCGTTGCGTAGATGACCATGGCATCGGCAACCGAGGTGTAATAGATCGAGCCGATGCCGCTGATCATGGAGGCGGTGGAAAAGATCGTTGCCGCCAGCGAGGGACCACGCATGGAACGCAGGACGCGAAAGGCGTTGCGCTGCTCGATGTAGAAAAACAGCGCAAAAACGCCAAGGCCGGACACGATGCCGCGGCAGAAGAGGATGGTCATGAGATCGGCGTGGATCGCCCGCACGAAGAGGCCGGAGGTCGACCAGGCGAGCGCCGAAAGCGCCACATAGATCACACCCAACCTGTATTGCTGCTGCTCCGCCAGCGTCACGATGGAATCCCCCAGCCTATAGTGGCAGATCATTAGCGGGCGGCCATGGCGCCTACAAGCAAAGCTTGCGCCGCTGGATGTCGCTAATGCCGGAATATGGCAGTGGTTGCAGGAAGGTCACGCCACCTTCGGCTGGCAATCAAAGGGCGCCTACCTACCCATTGGTATTGGCAGGATCATATTGATCTTGCACATATTTGCGATCGCTCTAGGGTTTTGGCAACCCCGTCGAAGGAGAATCAATTGCGCCTGCTGTCAGCCACTTTGTTCGCCTGCGGCTGCGTCAGCCTGGTCGACGGTCCGATGTGGCCGCCGGCCCAAACCTATGTCGACAATTCGGTGCAATGCAGCCAGAGCAGCAATCCCGCCCGATGCGAACATACCCGCGACAGTTGGAAGGCCGATTACGAGGAAGCCATTGCGGGCGGATATCGGGCGCAGAAACATGTCGCCTTATGCCTCAGCACCGGCTGCGACGAGGCGATCCAGCCCGACAAGATGCTTGGCTGCGCCTGGCGCATGGTGATTGCCGAAGCAAGGCATGCGCTGCCGGATAGTATGGATTTCGCCAATCTGAACCGCTTCTGCGGAGCAGACTATATCGATCAGAAGACCAGGCTCGAAGCCGCCTCTCAAGCGAAGGCGATGATGCACCTGATTGGTAAATAACGGCTGCGCAGCAAAGTCTCTGCGGCGCAGCCCGGTGTTTTGCGAAGGCTCTAAGCGTAAGGCGCAAGGAAACTGCGGATCACCTCGATCTCGCCGGGGCGAATATCGTGGCCGCCCGGATGCCATTCGAGCGTAACCTCGGCATCCTGCCGGATAAAGTAATCGGCCAGCGCCCTGGTGACCGGAGCGGGTGCGATCGGATCGCGTTCGCCCGCGGTGATCAGCACGCGCCTGCCCTCCAGCCTGGCATTATCCTTCGGCTGGAACGGGATCAGCGGATGCATCAGCACGGCCGCATCGAAAAGATCGCCGTGCTCGATCAGAACATTGGCAAGGATGTTCGCGCCGTTGGAAAAGCCGAGGCCAAGCACCTGCGACGCGCCGTGTTGCTCCGCCAGCTCCGAGACATAGGCTGCCATCTTTTCCGTGGCGCGGGCAAGATCGGCCATGTCATAGACACCTTCGCCCGTCCGGCGGAAAAAGCGCGCCGCGCCATATTCCGAGACATCGCCGCGCGGCGACACGATGGTGGCGTCCGGCAGCAGCCGGGCGGCAAAATCGAAGAACTGGTTCTCGTCGCCGCCGGTGCCGTGGAAAGTGAAGAAAATAGGTTTCCCGGATGCACCGGCCTTCAGCCGGTGCACATAGCTCGTATCAGTCATGGTCCTTTCTCCGATTAGCCTTCCAGCGGCTCCAGATGCTGCTCGATCAGGCCGCGCAGATGCGCATGCTGTTCGGGCAGTTTCAGCGCCTCGCCGAGATGGGCGGTATCCTCGTCACGGTTGAAGCCGGGCTCATTGGTGGCGACTTCGAACAGCACGCCGCCCGGCGTACGGAAGTAGATCGCCCAGAAGTAGTCGCGGTCGATGACCGGGGTCACCTGATAGCCCGTATCCATCAGCGCCTTGCGCACTTCGAGCTGCTTTGCACGGTTCTCGACGGCAAAGGCGACATGGTGGACGGAGCCTGCGCCCGGAAGCGCGCGGTTGATGTTCGGCATGGTTTCGAGATCGACATAGTCGGCACCGTTGCCGCCGGGAATGGCAAGCCGCTTGACGCCTTCATGCGTATCGACGATTTCGTAACCCATATATTTCAGCAGTTCGGCCGTGGCACCTTCATCCCTGAGCCGCATGGCAACGGAATGGAAGCCTCGGATGGCATGTTCGGCATCGACACCATTATGCGTCCAGGGCAGACGCTTATCGTCCTTGACCTCGACGAGCGCGAAACCATCGCCATCCGGGCCGGCAAAATGCAGGCGCTTCTGACCGAAGGATTCGTCAACCTTCAGGCCCTCGACGCCGTACTGGCCGAGCCGCTCGGTCCAGTAGCCAATGGCGCCTTCCGGAACGGAGTAGACCGTATTGCCAACTTCGCCGGTCCCCGGACGGCCGCGCGCCATCTTCGGGAAGGGGAAATAGGTCATGATCGTGCCGGGAGTGCCGACCTCGTCGCCATAGTAGAGGTGATAGACATCGGGGGCGTCGAAATTCACCGTCTTCTTGACGCGGCGCAGGCCGAGCGTGTCCGTAAAGAACTTGTTGTTGGTCCGGGCGTCTTCCGCCATCGAGGTAACGTGGTGAAGACCTTTGATCTGGTTGAGCATCTCTAACCCCTTTGCTCGCCTGCACCGGCAGGCGTTTCTCATGGGCAGAAGATGGTCTTGTGAGCCGCGTTTCGATAGCCCTCAAGTGCCAAACGGATTGTCTCCAATGAGTGAACGATAAATTCAGATCGTTCACAGGAAGATAAGGTCATTCTGTGGTTGATTCCAAACATAACCAGCATTAATTTAAGCTAGACAGTCTAGCTAGAGGAAGTCCGATGGATTGGCCATTGCAGGACGCAAAGAACCAGTTTTCAAAAGTCGTGCAGAAAGCGCGTAACGAGGGTCCGCAAACCGTCACGTTGCGCGGTGAACGTGCGGCTGTCGTCCTGTCTGCCGAGGACTACGATACCCTCTTGGCCGGCAAACCAAGCCTTGCGGATGATCTGCTATCCGGACCAGCATGGGATGACGAAATGGCCGATGCCGTATCGAAGCGCAGCAAAGCGCCAAGCCGGGATGTCCTTTTCTGATGTATCTTGTTGACACCAACGTCATTTCGGAAATTCGGCGTGGCAATTCCCAAGCGATTGACTGGCTGCGCTCGGTCGATCCCTCCACCATCTATCTGAGTGTCATCACACTTGGAGAGATCATGCGCGGGATTGCGCTGAAGCGAAAATCGGACCCACGCGCGGCAGCTCATCTGGAAGAATGGCTGCGCAAGATCCGGCACGACCATCGCAATCGCATCCTTGCCATTACCGATCAGATCGCCGTCGAATGGGGACGTATCGCGGCGCAACGCCCGCGCGGCGATGCCGATGGTTTGATCGCGGCAACGGCGGTCGTTCATGATCTTATCGTCGTCACCCGCTACATCGAAGATTTCGACGACACCGGCGCTTCGATCATCAACCCGTGGGATCAGACACCTTACTGAGCCTCGGGATTGCTCGGCAGAGCCCAATCGATCGGGTTTCTGCCGTGTTCGGCCAGGTAGGCATTGGCCTTGGAGAAATGCCGGCAGCCGAGGAAGCCATTATGGGCCGACAGTGGTGACGGATGCGCCGCCTTCAGCACCAAATGACGCTTGGTATCGACAAAGGCGGCCTTCTTCTGCGCATAGGAGCCCCATAGCATGAAGACGACGCCATCGCATTCGTCGTTGACTTGGCGGATGACGGCATCGGTGAAGCGCTCCCAGCCCTTGCCCTGATGCGAGGCGGCTTGGGATTCCTCCACCGTCAGCACGCTATTCAGCAGAAGCACACCCTGCTTCGCCCAGCTTTCCAGAAAACCGTGGCGTGCCGGCGGAATGCCGAGATCGGTTTCCAGCTCCTTGTAGACATTGACCAGCGACGGCGGAATGCGCACGCCAGGACGCACGCTGAAGCAGAGCCCGTGCGCCTGCCCGAAACCGTGATAGGGATCCTGCCCGAGGATAACCACCTGCACCTCATCGAGCGGCGTCAGATCAAGCGCCCGGAAATACTCGCTGCCGCGCGGAAAGATCACCTTGCCGCGCTGCTTTTCCTCGACAAGGAAAGACTTGAGCTGCTGCATATAAGGACTTTCGAACTCCTGCGAAAGCGCCTCTTTCCAGCTCTCCTCAAGCTTGATGTTCGCTTCCGCCATCGTCTTTCGCCTCCGTCAGTTGTCAGCATGTCGATTGAGGACGAAAGCGACGGCGTGTCAAGGAAAGGACATCCATTGCGGCAGGCAGATCACAGCTTTCCGGCAATAGCATTTCTATGCCCGCCTATGTTGGCGACGCCGCCAAGCCTCAAGCGGACGTTGCTAGCGGTTGCGCCCTCATCCCCGTCGCGATCAGCAAAGCGTCGCGTTCGGCCTCAGGCATCGCGCGCACCCGCCGCCTTACCGTGAGGCGGATCGCAGCAAACCCGGCCAGCATCAGCACCACTTTGCTGCCGATGCCGAAGGCCGGCATGATGACCGCCCATGTGGATAGATCAAAGGCGATGGCAACGAAAGCATTGAGCGCAGCGGACAGGAACATCAGGCCAGCCCAGGCAAAGCCCACATAGGTGGCGACATCCGGTGCGACCGACCGCGCGATGGCCGGCAAATACCGTTTCATCCAGCCCGGCTTGAGCATCACCACACCGATGGTCGCATAGATGACGCTCGGCTTGAACAGCACGAAACGTGGATCATCCGTCAACAATGTTGCCGCACCGGCGGCAACGACCAGAAAAAGGCTCAGCCATTCCATAGCTTCGATAGGCTTGCCCCGAATGAACTGAATTCCGATCTGGAGAAGACCAAGCGCGATCGCCAAGCATGTCGACAGCGTCGCATTGTGCGTTAACGACAGCAAAACGACGAAAAGCAGGCTGGAGGCCAGGTCGGCAAGCAGCAGCCTAGCCGCATTGAAAAAGCTTTTCACTGCACCCTGCCCTCATTGCGACGCTAGCGAAGGTTCATAAAGCTCCAGACCAGCACGATCAAGGAGATCGCCCTCCGCAATCACCCCTTGATCCGCTCCATCCGCGGATCATAAAGCGGCTTCAGCGACACCTGGCATGGCACGCGGCTCTGCGCGACATCGAGCTCGTAGCGACCTGAAAGCACGAAATCCTCCGTGACGCCGCCGGGATCGCGGATATAGCCGTAGCCGATGGCCTTGCCGATCGTATAGCCGTAGCCGCCGCTCGACAGCCAGCCGACGCGCTGCCCGTCGCGATAGATCGTCTCGCGGCCGAGAAGCACGATCTCCGGATCATCGGGCACGAAGCAGGCGAGCATCTTCTTCACGCCCGAGGCCAGCTGCCGCTCGATCGCCTCGCGGCCGCGGAAGGCAATGTCCTTCTTCGTCTTCACCGCCCAGGAAAGGCCGGCTTCGACCGGCGTATGATCCGGCCCGATATCGGAGCCCCAGGCGCGATAGCCCTTCTCCAGACGGCAGCTTTCGATGGCGCGATAGCCGGCATTGACGAGGCCATGCTCGCGGCCGGCCGCCATCAGGACGTCATAGACGCTGGCGGCATATTCCACTGGCACATGCAGCTCATAGCCGAGTTCGCCGACATAGGTGATACGCAGTGCCCGGACGGGGCAGCCGGCGACGCCGACGGTCCTCACCTTGCCGAAGGGGAACGCAGCATTCGACACGTCTGCGGAGGTAACAGCCTGCAAGATAGCCCGTGCCTTAGGCCCCATCAGCGACAGCACGGAATAGGCCGAGGTGACATCCACCAGCTCCGCATGCATCTCTGCCGGAATGTTGCGGGCGATCCAGTCGAAGTCATGCGTTGCGAAGCCAGTGCCGGTGGTGATGTAGAACTCGTTCTCGGCAACGCGGGCAACAGTGACATCGCATTCGATACCGCCACGGTCGTTCAGCATCTGGGTATAGGTCAAAGAGCCGACGGGCTTGGCAACATCATTGGCGGCGATCCACGACATCGCTGCCTCCGCATCACGCCCCTTCAGCACGAATTTGGCAAAGGAGGTCTGATCGAAGATGACGGCCGCCTCCCGGACTGCCTTATGCTCCCGGCCGACGGCATCGAACCAGTTCTGCCGTCCATAGGTGTACTCGTCCTTCGGCTCCTCGCCGGCAAAAAGATCGGCAAACCAGTTCGGCCGCTCCCAGCCAAGCTTTTCGCCGAAACAGGCGCCTTGCGCCTTCAGCCGATCGTAAAGCGGCGACTTGCGGCAGGGTCTGCCGCTGGAATGCTCCTCGAAAGGCCAAGCCATGGTGTAGTGCTTGCCATAGGCTTCCAGCGTGCGGGTGCGAACCCAGTCGGTGTCGAAATGCGGGCGGCCGAAGCGCCTGATATCGACCGGCCAGAGATCGTAAGGCGGCTCGCCCTTGGCGACCCATTCGGCGAGCGCCATGCCGGCTCCACCCGCCGAGGCGATGCCGAAGGCGTTGAAACCGGCGCCGACGAAGAAATTCTTCAGTTCCGGCGCCTCGCCGAGAATGAAATTGCCGTCGGGCGTAAAGCTCTCCGGGCCGCACAACAGTTGCTTGACCCCGGCCGTCTGCAGCGCCGGCACACGCACCAGCGCCTGCTCCATGATCTGCTCGAAATGATCGAAATTGCTGTCGAGCAGCGTGTAGTGGAAATCCCTAGGGATGCCATCAAGTGCCCAGGGAATGGGATTGGGCTCGTAGCCGCCCATGACCAGCCCCCCGACCTCCTCCTTGTAATAGGTGAGCCTATCCGGATCGCGCAGCGTCGGCAGATTGGAGGGCACGCCGAAGGATTCGGTGATGAGATATTGATGCTCCACCGAGACGAGCGGCACGTTGACGCCGAAACGGCCGGCAAAGGTCCGCGTCCATTGCCCGGCGCAGACGACGACGCGCTCGCATTCGATGCGGCCCCTCTCGGTAATGACGGCGCGGATCCGGCCCTTCTCGATCTCCAGATCGAGAACCTCGGTATCCTCGAAGATCGACACCCCGCTCATGCGGGCACCCCTAGCAAGCGCCTGCGTGATATCGGAGGGATTGGCCTGGCCGTCGGTCGGCAGGAAAGCGGCGCCGACGAGGTCGTCGACATCCATCAGCGGCCAGAGGTCACGCGCCTCCTGCGGCGTCAAGAGATGCATCTGCAGGCCGAAGGATTGCGCCGTCGTCGCCTGCCTCTTCACTTCCGTCCAGCGCTCCTCATTGCAGGCGAGACGCAGACCGCCATTCATCTTCCAGCCGGTGGCAAGCCCCGTCTCCGCCTCGAGCTTCTTGTAGAGATCGACGGAATAGCCGAGCATCTGTGTGATGTTGGCGCTGGTGCGCAGCTGGCCGACGAGGCCGGCGGCATGAAACGTCGTGCCCGAGGTCAGCTTCTTGCGTTCCAGAAGCACGGTATCGGTAAAGCCGAGCTTGCCGAGATGGTAGGCGGTCGAGCAGCCGATGATGCCGCCGCCGATGACGACGGTCTTTGCGGTAGCAGGCAGTTCCTTCATCATCTCACCTCAAGAATTGCGAAAATCCTGCCAGGCGCTTTCGAAACGCCGCAGGTTTTCAGCTGTATAGGATGAATAATCGAAATCGATGTCGGAATGGACTTCCGAAACCATGCTCCACATCGTCTCGCGCAGGAGCGAAGCGCATTTCATCGCGTGATAGCGCCGGCGCAGATCGTCGCTGACCCCAGCGTCGAAATAAGCCTCCAGCATCGTCTCTTCCTGTGCCTCGGAAAATTCATTGTTGGAGGCAAGGCCGCCGAGATCGAAGAGCGGCGTGTTGAAGCCCGCATAGTCCCAATCGATCAGCCACAGCCGCTCGCCGTCATCGAGGAAATTCGCGGCCAGCAGATCGTTGTGGCCGAAGGCGATCTCGAAAGGGGCGGCTACGCGCTCCAGCCGCTCGGCAATCTCTAGAAAGGAGGGCAGGAGCGGCTTATGCCGGCTATCGCCAGCCGCCAGCACCGCTGCATAGTCCCTGACCACATGGAAGACCCAGAAGATCGCCGCCGGTCCGCGAAAATGCCTTGCAACCTCGCGATGGCAGGAGCGGACAAGCGGCACGACCCGGCTCATCATTGCCGGGTCTCGGATATCATTGGCCGACAGCGGCTTTGCGTCGATATAATCGAGCACCAGTATGCCGGGCTCGTGATGGATGACCGCAGGCGAAAGGCCGGCGGCGTGGGCAGCCCGGCTTGCCGCCACCTCGTTTGCCCGGCTGATGTGATGAACGGGAATGTCCGATCCGAGCCGCACGACGAAACGCCGGCCAGCATTGCCGACCAGATAGTTGCGATTGGTGATGCCGCCGACAAGCGGCGCGATGTCGATCGGCCCCTGCCAGATAGCGAGAGAATGTATCCTGTCTTCCGGCGTCGCAGTCATTCCCCCTCCGGTCCTGCTGCTGAGCATCCCTTGGATGCAGAAGGTTCCTCACAAACGCAAAGCTGTCAAGAACCAGACCACAAAATGAAACGAATATTTGGTTTTTTGTTGGAATCGAAAAGTCATCTCCAATTGGATGAGCTATGGATATTCTGAAGACTGCGCTTCACCGTAGGGGAGATTTGCCTTAAAAACTCCAGGGCGAGGCAACCGGATAAAGGGGCGCGCATTGAGGCTCCGGCGGCAACAGTAGCGGCCGTTCCGCGAGCCAGGGAAGTTTGGGATCAATACCCCAATAGGATCAGAAACCATGTCGGGCATATCCCAGCCACCGCTTCATTCCAATCATCGCGAACGCGAGATTCTGGAGGAGCTGCGCCTTGCCGGCGGCGCGAGCCGCATCCAGTTCCTGGCC